>CAYSMU010000406.1:0-3451 GCA_964432145.1 uncultured Chloracidobacterium sp. | reverse complement strand
GGCCACCGGTTCGAGAATCGCAGCGACACCGAGACCATTCTGCATCTGTATCAGGAATACGGCCGCGACTGCGTAGATCATCTGCGGGGAATGTTTGCTTTCGCCATTTGGGACAAGGCGAAACGCGAGCTGTTTATCGCCCGCGACCGTTTTGGTGTTAAGCCTTTGTATTACGTTCACGATCAGGAAGGGAACCTCTTCTTCGCGTCGGAGATCAAGGCCCTTCTCGAGGCCGGTGCCATCAGGCCCGCGATCAATTTCAACGTTTTGCCCGATCAATTTGCCAACCATGGCACGTCGGGCGACGAGACGCTCTATGAATGCGTAAAACGGCTGGCGCCCGGCCATACGATGTTTTGGAAGGACGGGAAGCTCGACATACGGGAATTCTGGGATCTGAGCTTCGATCCGAAGGACGACGCCCGAACCGACGCCGAATACATCGACGACTGGCGTGAGATGTTTCGCAAGGCGGTCGAACTTAGACTGATGGCCGATGTGCCGCTGGGGATGTTCCTCTCTGGCGGCATCGACTCGAGCGCGATAGCCGCGATGATGTCGACGATGGTCACCGAGCCGATCAAGACCTTTTCGATCGGGTTTCGCGAACGCGAGGCCAATGAACTCGAATACGCACGTCTTGTTGCCGAGCGGTTCGGCACGGATCACCACGAGATCACGATCACGCCAAAGCAGTTCTTTGACGAGCTTCCCAATCTTGTCTGGCACGAGGATGAGCCGATCGGATTTATCGCCTCGGTGCCGCTTTATTTTGTATCGAAACTCGCCCAGCAGCACGTAAAGGTAGTTTTGACCGGTGAGGGGGCCGACGAAACGCTCGCGGGATACGCCCGGTACGCCAAAGCGCTGAAGCTGCTCGGAATGGGTGAGAAGTACGAGAGCATTACACCGACATTTCTAAGAGATGCGGTCCGCAGCGGGGTCGCTACGTTGCCCGGAACGCTAAACCGCAAGCTAAACCGAACGTTCCTGACCCGCGATTCGGACATCGAGAATCTCTTCTTTGACAATTTCGCCGTCTTTACCAAGACGATGCAAAAAGGCCTGTTTGCCCGTGAGACGCGCCAGAGGATCGCCGATCTCGCTCCGTATTCGCGACAGAATGCCTGGATCGAAAAATGCGACGCCGAAGACGTTCTGGACAAGCTGTTGTACGCCGATACCAAGACTTATCTTCACGAGCTGCTGATGAAGCAGGACCAGATGTCGATGGCGGCTTCGATCGAGAGCCGCGTACCGTTCCTGGATCACAAGCTTGTCGAATTCACTGCGCGGATGCCGCGTGAGATGAAATTGCGGGGTGCGACGACAAAATGGATCCTTCGCGAGGCAATGAAGGGAATTTTGCCGGCCGAGATCCTGGATCGCCCGAAGATGGGCTTTCCTGTGCCTGTCGGGAACTGGTTCCGCGGGGAGTTCAAGCACATCGTGGACGAGTTCGTTTTAAGCAAGCGCTCCCTGGATCGCGGCATATTTGACGCGGATTTCGTACGAGATCTCGTTGCCGAACACGATGCCGGCGCAAACCACGATGAGCGGATCTGGGCGCTTGTGAATTTCGAGATATGGCAGCGTGGCTTCATAGACGGTGAGTAACAAATGATGCTGGTGGATACGGGTTCGCGCAAAACAGATGTTGAAAAGGGTGTGCTCCGCGGGCGCGATATTCTCTGTTTCAGTCACGACTGGACGGGTGACCCGCTGTCAAAAACGCATTTAATGCGGGTGCTTGCCAAGGAAAACCGCATCCTTTGGGTCAACGCCATCGCTAACCGAATGCCGACCGCGTCGTCAAAGGACGTCTCACGCATCTTTAAGAAACTAAAGAGCTTTACCGAACCGGTCCGCGAGGTCGAGCCGAACATTTTCGTGCTCAATCCGCTCGCCATTCCTGCGTATGGCAGTGCGGCGATCGTGTCGGCCAACCAGCGATTTCTCGTCCGCCAGGTCAGGAAAGCCATGAGGAAACTTGGCTTTTCGGACGTGGTCAATATGGTATTTAATCCGGCGGCCGGGATGATCGCGGGCAAGCTCGGCGAGAGCGAGCTGATCTATTATTGCGTTGACGAATACACCGCGTTTACGGGGTCGTCGGCGTTGAAGGAGATCGAGGAGCAGCTCTTTCGCGACGCCGATCTGGTGGTGGTTTCGGCAGAGAAACTTTATCAGTCAAAGAAGCATTTCAATCCAAATACACACATCATCCGTCATGGAACCGATTGGCGGCACTTTAGAACGGCGATCGACGGGGATCTCGCAATTCCTGCTGATGTCGTGGAACTACCCCGGCCGATCATCGGATTTCATGGGCTTCTGGCCGACTGGGTCGATTATGAGCTGATAAAGAAGACGGCTGAACACTTCAAAGACGGCTCGATCGTGCTCATCGGAAAGATCGCCGTGGATGCCGAGCAGAAGATCAAAATGCTCGACGGCGTGCCCAACATTTACTTGCTCGGCCGTAAGCCTTATGCCGAACTTCCGGCCTATTGCAGAGCGTTTGATGTTGCTCTTAATCCCTTTGAGATCAGCGAGTTAACGCTGGCAGCAAACCCCTTGAAGGTCCGCGAGTATCTTGCCGCCGGGCTTCCGGTAGTATCGACAGATATTCCAGAGGTTCGTGTTCTTGATGATTGTCTGGTCGGAACGAGCCATTCCGACTTTATTCAGAAGGTTGCAGCCGCGCTTACCGCGTCAAAGCCGCGTACGGAGGTCAGCGACGCGATCCGCCACGAAAGCTGGGAGGCAAAGATCGAGGAGCTGAGGGAACTATTGCAGAAATGAGTGCCACAATGACCAACAATGTCGAGATCGCCGAGCAGCACGGCAAAGAGGTCGCCAGCGGCGAGCGTTTCGAGTTTGGAAAAAACTGGAGCGCGTTTCTTTCCGTTCTCGATGAAGAGCGGATCGCAAAGGCAGAGGAGAGCCTAAAGGCGATGCTCGAGCTGGATTCGCTCGAGGGCAGGTCGTTTCTCGATATTGGCTCGGGCAGCGGATTATTCTCGCTCGCGGCTCGGAGGCTGGGAGCGAGGGTGCACTCGTTCGATTTTGACAGCAGTTCGTTCGCGTGTACGCAGGCCCTTAGAAACCGGTACTTTCCTAACGATCCGAATTGGAGGGTAGAACAGGGCAGCGCTCTCGACGCCGACTATCTCGCAAGTCTTGGCAAGTTTGACATCGTCTATTCGTGGGGCGTACTTCACCACACGGGCGAGATGTGGCGGGCCCTTGAAAATGCAGTTATCCCGACATCCGAGGGCGGCAAGCTCTTCATCGCGATCTACAATGATACCGGCAGCCAGGCACGCCGCTGGCACTGGGTCAAAAAGACCTATTGCCGGCTGCCCCAGCTCCTTAAGACGCCCTTTGCCGTTGCCGCGATCCTGCCCGACGAGCTTAAGAGCATCGCCCGTGCGATCGTCAAGTTCAG
>CAYSMU010000405.1:0-3467 GCA_964432145.1 uncultured Chloracidobacterium sp. | reverse complement strand
AGTTCCAACAGTTCTCTGTCGTCCGCAAGATTAACGCTTGCCTCGGTTATGAATGAAAATGGGTCTCCGTGCGAGTGCGACCAGTCGGCCAGGATCGGGAGAAATTCCTTCGCATTTCTTTTGTTGCCGATAAAATTGTCATCCACGATGAAAACCAGTCCCGTCCAGCCTGTATCGCGGAGAGCATCCAGCTCCGCTATCATTTGGGCCGGGGACTTCGTACGCGGTACGCGGCCATAGATCTCTATGATGTCGCAAAACTCACATTGAAACGGGCATCCGCGGGAATATTGAACACTCATCGCACTGTAGCGGTCGAGTTTTGCGAGGCTGAAATCCGGCATCGGCGTCGCGGACAGGTCAGGCTTGGACGCTGCCCGATATATCCTCTTTGCGGAACCACGGTCGAGATCGCGAATAAATTCCGGCAGCGTCTCCTCAGCCTCGCCTATGAAGATATGATCCGCCTCGAGCTGGTCGTGGGTAGTGCTGACATATGGGCCGCCGACAGCGACAGGTTTTCCGATGGAGTGGGCCAGGTCGATCACATGACCCAGTGACTCTCTCTGAACCAACATCGCACTGGCAAATACAATGTCTGCCCAGGCAAGGTCGGCGGCGGTGAGTTCCTCGACATTCATATCGACCAGCCGCTTTTCCCACGACGCGGGGAGCATTGCGGCGATGGTCATTAATCCAAGGGGCGGAAATGCCGAGCGCTTACCCTCGAACGCAAGCGCATGCTTAAAGCTCCAGTAAGTCTCAGGAAATTCGGGATATACCAATAATATCCTCATAAATCAGTCCCTCGGTCGGATGTGACGATCGTGCGGCGTTCGGCCCGGCGATCTTTTGTTCAGATCCATAGGTTTGAGGGTGCCGGGCTCGCGGCCGACACTTCTCGCAATATATCGCCTGATTTGACCCGCGGCACGTTTCTCGCTATATCCGCGAGCGAAACGATGCCTATACATTTACCGCCGTCATCGACCACCGGCACGCGTCTGATCCGGTGCTGTTCGAGAAGCTGGTAGCACTCTTCTAAAGAACTCTCCGGCGTCACCGAAACCGGCGGCGTGGTCATACAGTCGCCGACGGTCATGTCCAACGGATTTAAGCCTTTAGCTATCGTTCTGCAGACTATATCGCGATCCGTAATGACCCCCACCGGCATTGCGGTTTTAAGATCGTCAACAACCGGTATCTCGCCACAATCGAAATCGATCATCAGCTTTGCTGCATCTTCGATCCTTGATCCCGGCGTACAGCAGGCCGGATCTTCTGTCATGAGTTCTTTGATCTTCATCGTTGAGCCTCCTCTTATCTTTAATATCGGTCACGGGCAGCCGCTCATCGCACCGCGTCTCGTCATCCGAAATGGATCTGACGGCGAAACGGCGTTAGATATCCACTAATTAAAATGGCCGCCCATAGAACCCGCTTCGGCGGTCGCTCCCGACGTGGTCGAGTTATCCCTGACCTGGTCGGCGGCACCTTGAATTCCCGCTTCGCGTGCACAATTTGCACAGCAGAAATAATTGTTTTCGGCCTCGATACCGTGGCCGATAATGCGGCACCCGCAATGAGCGCAGATTGGAGCGAGTTTATGTATCGCGCACTCAAAACAATCGAAAACGTGGTGATCACCCGCCGTTACGACCTCAAATGCGAGATAATATTCGTTGCCGCAGACTTCGCATCTGGCCATAAACTTCCTCCTATTTCATTTTTGCCTTGATATTCCTGATAGTTTCCAGGTGTTTTTTGAGGACGGGTAATGTCTTGGCAGCAAACGCTTTTATCGCCGGGTCACTGCCGTTATCGGCCTGCCTCTGAAAGGCTGTCACGTCCGATTCATGATCGTTGACCATGGCGTCCACATACGCCTTGTCAAAATCGTCGCCCGCCAGCCCTTTTAATTTGTCGTAGTTTCCCTTTGCTCCGCCCATATCTGACGGGAGCGTGAATTTCTTGCTCTCGGCCAATTTCTTCAGTTCCGCGTTCGTTTTCGAATGTTCGTCGATCATCATCTGACCAAATCTCTTTATTTCAGGATCTTTCGCCTTCTGAACGGCAAGCCGGCCCATTTCGACCTCGGCATTCCCGCCCTGAGCGGCTTCCTCCATAAAGGTGGTCGGGCTGCTGGTCATTGTTTTGTCTATCGCATTTGCCACCGTGTCGGCAGCCTTTTCGGTCGTGTTTACGACCGTATTTACAGCGTTGCCGGCAGAGTTTGCGAGGCGGTTCGTATTAACATTCAGGTTGGTACTGCCGCTGTCGGTGCACGCGACGAGCCCGAACGCTCCGTTGACCAACAGGATCAGCTTTAGAATCGGATGTTTCATGATCTCCTCCGGGTTCACATATTCGTTCAGATAGAGATTTTATGCATCCGAACCTGATCTGAATGTTAGGAGCCGTACATTGGAGCCATTTTATTAATAAAAAGCAGCCATATGTCAGGGAATACCGATCATCGGTGTGCAGCGGATCGGGAGATCGAAGCTAATTCGGTCCCGACCGGAACGATCTGGGAATTTCGGCCCCTCTGGTCACCAAAAATCGTCCTCTGGTCACCGGAAAACCGTTGCTGGGTCACCGGCTCGCGAGCGTCCATTCCGGTCAACTCAACCAGATCAGCCACGACGCGCAACCTCGACAAGATCATTTAGCCACGAATGACACGAATAGCACGAATAGTACGAATAGCTAGTTAGGATTCCTCTACATTCGTGACATTAGTGTAATTCGTGGCAAAGGCCCTCGCTTGACTTTTTGTTTTGTTTGTGCTATCTATGATACATCGTCGCACACTCACGATCTGCGGCCGATCAAAACTATGGCGGAATATTGGGAAAGATTTACGGGCGGTCCGCGGCGTTCGAGCCGCGACCGCATGCACGTCACGCTCAATCACCGGTGCGTGATCTTGATGAACGACAACGTCTATCGAATGATGGGCAAGCCCAGGGCAGCGGTGATGCTCTTTAACCGGCGTGACAGCGTGATAGGCCTCAGCCCGGCTCACCCGGAGATCGAGGACGCGTTCCCCATCCGGCACAAGCTCGGCAACTGGGTGATCTTCGCGAGTTCGTTTTGCCAGCATTATGGCATCAAGGTCGAAAAGACACAGGCATTCGTAAACCCCGACCTCGACAAGAACGGAGTTCTGCGGCTGGACCTGACGCGAATGGTCCGCCGCGGCCGCGGCGGCTGGCCGGAGATGTATTCCGGTTAATAGTCCGCGAAGCGATGCTTAAGAATTGCCCCGTCGTTCACGGCGGGGTATAAAACCGCCAACTGATCCCGGAGCGTGCGGAGCACGCGACATGGCTCTGCCCGATCGCAGTGAGGTCTGGTCCTCCTTTTTCTTGGGCTCTGCCCGATCGCAGTGCGGTCAGGCTCTGCCTGTGAAGGTTTACGGTATGGCGGGCATGCGACAAGGTTACTCGATCTCGACGCCGGCG
>CAYSMU010000404.1:0-3472 GCA_964432145.1 uncultured Chloracidobacterium sp. | reverse complement strand
GCCGCCGCGAGGTGCCATCTCAGGCAACTAATTTCATCGCGTTTTCCTCAAATGGATGATATTCTTTTTGACATTAGACTCGCGTTCCATAGGTTTTACCCGGGAGAAATAACATTCGTGAAGCAAGGCAATACAGTTACTTTTGCTCTAATATCAATTCTCGCTCTTTCGATCGCGGGATTTTCTCAAAATTCCTCCACGACCGCCAAGATCGATCCAAAAGGGACACGAGACCTGCCGTCAAAATCAACGGCAAAGGTCGTAACTCCTGAAGCGATACAATCCGAGATCAAGGAAGCGTTAGCTGTCATCCAGGGTAATTATGTCGGGTCAAAGACCCTGAACTACAATGACCTCTTCAAGTCGTCGATCGACTCGATGCTTCACTCGCTCGACCCGCATTCCAATTACTTCGACGCGAAGGAATTTGAACAGTTTCGCACCGATCAAAGCTCGCGATATTTCGGGATAGGTGCGACTATCGGCGATCTGAGCGACCCAGACGGAAATGTTATCGCAACGTATATCAAGGCAACATTTGACGGCGCTCCGGCCCATCGGGCAGGGCTTCGCTACGGCGATAAGATCGTCGACGTCAACGGCACCTCGATGCTGGGCAAACCGTTTAGCGAGGTGCGCGGCTTTCTGCGCGGGCCGCAGGGCACGACCGCAAAAATAACGGTCGAGAGGCTCGCGACCGGGAAACGCGAGACCGTCGAGATCGTTCGCGACGCCGTGCCGCAGCCCTCGATAAGCGAGGTTTATATGATCCGCCCGGGAATTGGCTATTTGCGAATGAACGGCGGTTTCAATCAGACGACGGCCGGCGAATTTGTCCAGGGAATGCGCGAGTTGAAGGCATTGGGCGCGCAGCAGTTCGTTCTCGATCTCCGTGACAACGGCGGCGGGCTTGTGAGCCAGGCATGGCGCGTGGCAAGTGCATTTCTTCAAAGCGGGCAAACGGTATTCAGCCAGAAAGGAAGGATAGACGGTGTGGACGCGACCTACGATTCCGAGAACCGTTCGCCCGACCGTTCGCCGCTTGTGGTACTCGTCAACCGGAACACCGCGTCGGCCTCCGAAATACTCGCCGGAGCCCTTCAGGATCACGACCGGGCTCTGATCGTCGGCGAAAACACATTTGGAAAGGGCCTCGTCCAGAATCCGTTCCTGCTCGATCATGGCTCGATGCTGCTTTTGACGATCGCAAAATACGCTACTCCGTCGGGCAGGTTGATCCAGCGTGACTATTCCAACGGCGACCTCTATAACTATTACACCGACGGCGGCAGTTTTCGCAATGACGAAGCCGAGACAACTAAGCCCCGCGGAGCGGAGAGCAAAACCGACACGGGCCGGCCCGTTTACAGCGGAGGCGGCATCGATCCCGACATTGTGATCAAGCCAAAAACGATCACCATTGAACGCAGCCGTCAGCAGCAAAAGCTCGTGAGCCCTATCTTTGCCTTTGCCCTGGAATTGGCAAATGGAAAAGTTGCCGGATTTGAGTCGTATAAGATCGCGACGCCGATCAAGTTCGACTATGACATCAGACAGGCAGATTATCCGGTCACTGACGCCGTTTTTGCCGCATTCAAGAAATTTGCGGCTGAAAAATATAAAGTTCCCGCTGCTCAGGCTGACAAAGAGAGGGAGTTTGTCGATCGAACGCTCAGATCCGAGCTGGTAACCGCCGCTTATGGCTCACAAACCTCATTTCAGGTCTTCAACGAATATGACGACCAGCTTCTGAAGGCAATTGAGCTGCTGCCGCAGGCAAAGCAGCTTGCCATTAATGCGGAGCGGGCAAAGGCCGCCGCGTCCCGTACAAGATCGCCGGCGAATTAGATCCTTTACCACCATCTGAACGCCGAAGCCATCGGCTCACGGAGCCATCCGTAGGTTTTCTGTGCGCAGGTCCTGCTCGTCGAACATTTCAGGCGATAGCAGGTTTATCGTTCTCTCAGGTATGTTTGGCGTTAGTATACTGAGTTCGCTGCAAGCTCTTGTGAGGTGTCGCTGGCGACAGCGATTCCGGTCTCGCCGCGGAGGCTGCCGCGCTCAGCGTTTGCAACGGGCACTTCTGGAGTTTTAGACCATAGCCAAGATGAAACTCTCGCCTTTTTTTCCGGAATGAACGGAAGAAAACCAGTGACCCAATTAGTGGTTTTTGATGACCAGGAGGGTCATTTCCGGTGACCTGACCGCAGATCTTGGTCTCGCTATTCCGCGTTTCAAAACAGCCAAACGATCATGTAGTAGATGCCGTAAGCGATCCCGCCCAGGATCGCCAACAGCAGTATCGACAAGCCCGCGATCACGAATTTGAACTTGCGGTAACGGTTTTCGTCCGGCGGCGAAAGCTGATTCTGCGGAAAATATGGCGGCGGGCGGTTAAGCATAATTAAAAATTATGAATCAAAAATGCAAAATTTGGAAACCGATCCTTACGATGGACCCGGAGAATTCTGTCTGAACACTCGCTATTTTCTGCATTTTCGCTTTGTGATTTTGAACTGTTTCCTACCGTGGCAGAGGCTGTTCAAGATTTGCCAGCCCGTACGTCAACACGGCCATCAGCGCACCTAATTCCGATAACTCTTTCGGATCGATCTTATCAAAAGTATCGGCCGCCGTGTGGTGATAGTTAAAGTAGCTTTGTTGATTGAACCACGGGGCGAATGAAGGAACGCCGGCCTGCGTCAGCGGCCCAATATCGGCACCGACACCGCCCTGAGCCTGGACCTGAGCGGCACCCTGAGATTGCAGTATTCGCGAAAGCGGTGCAATAAAGGGCAATGCTTCAGCTTTACCCGCAAATAGGATACCGATCGGATGCGAGGCCCCGAGGTCGCTCTCAATAGCCGCAAATTGTTTCTCGATCGAGCCCTTTGCTTCGTCGAAATATCCCCGGCCACCTGCTCCGCCGTTCTCCTCATTCATAAACGCAACGACGCGGATCGTGCGTTTCGGCTTCAGGCCAAGCTGCTTAACGAGATATGCCGCCTGCATCGATACGGCCACGCCGCAGGCGTCGTCAAGGGCTCCTGTCCCAAGGTCCCACGAATCAAGGTGCCCGCCCACAACGACGATCTCGTCCGGCTTCTCGCTTCCCTTTAGGTCGGCTATCACGTTGTAGCTGACCTCGTCAGGCAGCGTTTGCGGGGTCAACGTCATGCGAACACGAACCTTACCCTCAGACGCAAGATGGGCAAGTGTTTCCGCATCCTCAAACGAAACGGCCGCCCCGGGGATCTTTGTAACGCCTTCCGTATAGCCCATCGAACCCGTATGCGCGAGCCTGTTTTGTGAACCGCCGGCCGAACGCACCAGCACTCCTACCGCCCCGAGGCGTGCGGCCGCCATAGCGCCGCCAAAGCGAAACTGAACAGCCTGGCCGTAGGCCGCACCGCCGAAACCGCTTGATTGGAGCTCGCGGTCAAATTTGTGATTAAACAGGACGATCTTGCCC
>CAYSMU010000403.1:0-3475 GCA_964432145.1 uncultured Chloracidobacterium sp. | reverse complement strand
GAACAAACGAAAGAATGAAATACCAAACCGCCGATAACGTCGCATAACGCCGATGACTTTCGCCTCGAACCTCGGCAAAACCTCGTGGAAATCGATACGGAATTGAAGCAGATATGAAGAAACGGTCGGGCCAGTCACAGTCGCCGAGAATGATCGGAGCAGGGCTGCGATCAAAGCCGAGGAAACATGATATAACTCCAGCTCTGAAGATACTTGACGTATTGCGGCCCTGCTTACGTGCAGAAAATGGCTAATCGTTCGGGAAATCCCGGAAGTCAGAGAGATAAATCACAAAATTTCACGGATCGCAAAATAGCCCGAAAGAGCCGATCAAAACAATATCGAGGGCAGAAACGCACCACGCGGTTCCTGATAGAGACCCCGGCTCATCAGTGTCAGTGGTTCGACGACCCGAATTCCCTGACTAAAGCACCACCGCATAAGCTCACTATTACGGGTCGGGAGGAGAAAGCCATTGCCGGCGAATACTTCGGCGTTTGCTATCAGTGCCTTTAGGTCTTCGTTGGATTCGCCGACCGAATGCCCGAAAAATCCGACGCCGGTCGTGTACCCCGTGATACGGCCGTCATGCTCGACGACCCGTGCAGTGCCCTGCCGGATCGCGCCTTCTGCCTCATTTCGGCGCGAGATGCCGTGTACGCGGCGACAAACCGCCTCAACACCGTCGAGATCATCGATCGTCATCGGCCTCACACGGTAGCCCTCGATCGCAGCACCGGATCGTGGTCCCTGCATCAAGGAGAGCGGTTCGACAGCATCAAAACCTAGTTTTGTGTACAGCGAAAGCGATCGGTTGTGAAATGCGGCCTGGACGAGACGGATCGACGCAGCTCCTCGCTCCTCGCCGCGTCGAATGACGTCTATCATCATCGCCTTGCCGGCACCCGAATCCTGTGACGCGGGGTCCACCGTGATCGGGCCCACGCCAAATACAGCGTCGATCTCTGACAGGAAATTGCTTCCGATTATCCGTCCATTCGGATCCTCTGCAACCACGCCATATACTGCCGGGATGGACATCATTATGTTCATCAACCCAACCGCAGACTCAACCGTGGGAAAATCCGCGGGAAATCCGTGGCCCTCAGAGATGGTCTTAAAGGCCTCATAACAGATCTCGCCGAGCCGTTGGGCGTCCTCAGGACGCGGCTCACGAAGTGTAATTGTCTGTAACGCTTTTGATGGTGCCGAATTCATTTCCAGTTCCTCCAACGAATAAGGCGATTTCCGGTGCCGGGAAGTAGCACGCGGAAAAATATTTTCGAGCAAGACGTGTTTTTTACGTTATCGGTGGCAAGACGAATGCCCCAATATGCGGCGAAGAAGTGTTCAGACACGTCTTAAGAGCGAGAATTAGCGATTCGCGCACGTCTTCCGGCGTGACGATAGCGTCGACAAGGCCCCGTGCGGCGGCATGCTTGGCGTCGAGTTCCCTATCATAGGTCTCACGGACCTTTTGCATCTCGGCTAACAGTGCATCGTCGGGCTCCTTGCCCGTGGCTTTCAATTTGTCGAGCTGAGTGCCGAAAATGGCTTGAACGGCGGAATCGCCCTCCATGACACCCATCCGGCCGGTCGGGAGCGAAAAGATAAAATCCGGATCGAACCCCTGACCCGCCATCGCATAATAGCCCGCACCGGAAGCGTGGTTGATGGTAAGGACGATCTTTGGCACGGCGGCGGTCGCCATGGCCTCAACAAATCGTGCTCCGGCACGAATGATACCGCTATGCTCGGCCTCAGCACCGACCATGAAACCGGACACGTCCTGTACAAAGAGCAGTGGCGTTGAATGACGGTCGCAGTTCTCAATAAAATAAGCAGTCTTTTCGGCAGATTCCGTGTAGACAATACCGCCGAAACGCGGGGGCGTGCCCGGCTTACCTTTCGACATTCCACGGCTGTTCGCGATCACGCCGACCAGAATTCCACCGATCCGAGCAGTTCCGCAGATCATCTCTTTGGCAAAATCGGCCTGAAATTCATCAATGCCGCCCTCGTCAAGGAAGGAGTCGAGAATAGCATGCATGTCATATGGTGCACGGTGGTCGGACGGCAGGAGGTCGTAGAGCGAAGATGGCCCGGTCGCTGCCGCTCCCGGTACTGACACAGACACACGGCTTGGTTCCTTTGCAGGGAGTTCACTGACAAGTTCACGGATCTTTGAAATGCATTCCTGTTCGTCTTTTGTGCGGTAATGGGCAACACCGGAGACAGCGTTGTGCGTCATCGCACCTCCAAGTGTTTCGTTATCAATGGTTTGCCCGGTCGCACCTTTCACGAGATTTGCACCGCCAAGGCCCATGAACGAAGTTCCTTCGACCATCAGGATCACGTCGGACAAAGCCGGCAGATACGCTCCGCCGGCAACACACATTCCCATAACAGCCGAGATCTGCGGCACCTTGAGATAGTGACGCATGATCGAGTTGTAATAGAAAATGCGCGCGGCTCCGTACTGTCCAGGGAAAACACCGCCCTGGTATGGCAGATTCACGCCGGCCGAGTCAACGAGATATATGATCGGCACCCGATTTCGCATCGCGATCTCCTGAGCACGGAGGATCTTCTTTATAGTTTCCGGATACCAAGCCCCTGCCTTGATCGTCGCGTCGTTCGCAACGACGACACATTCGCGTCCGTGTATCTTGCCGACGACAGTGACGACCGCGGCCGCCGGGGCCTGTCCGTCATATTCGTCGTAGGCGACAAGCAGGCCGATCTCTTGGCTGAACGAGTTCGCGTCGAGCAGCAGGTCTATGCGCTCGCGCGCGGTAAGTTTGTTCTGCCTGTGGATCTTATCGATCTTTTCGGGACCGCCGCCGAGCTTGAGCTTCTCCTCAAGGCCAAGGTATTCGTCGGTGAGAGTGCGAAGCCGCGATCTTTTTTCTGAAACTGCCATTTCTTGTCTATCTGATTATGAAATTCCTCACGCTCGAGTCGCTGACAAGTCGATTTACCGTACTGGATACGCGTATTCTTGCATGCTGTGTCGGCCGCCCCGCTATTCTAAGGGTCTCTGCTCCGTCGTTCGCAGTTACCGGCACGAGCGTCTCCCATGTCCGGCCTTCGTCACGCGACAACTCGATTGAAACCTCGCCATCAAGGTTGTCCGATGTCCACGAGATCGGCAAAGCAGCGACGCGCCTGACCACCTCGCCGGAATTCAGCGTTCCGAGCATCAGATTTGACCCGCTGTAACGATAATTCGCGATCCAGTCGGCCGTGTTGTTTATCGAACGTGCGTTGTCGCGGGCATTGGTTATTCCGGTGGGCACACCGTTAAAAACGATGTTTGGATTTGAAAAATAGGCGACACGCGTACATCCGCTCGTACATGGATCTACATACGACATCACCGTCCGATAGCTCCCGTTCACGTAGTGGCCGAAACCATATGGAAATGTCGGGTTCGATCCGTTTTCGGGATTGTGTTGGCTGCCCATGTTGTGGC
>CAYSMU010000402.1:0-3480 GCA_964432145.1 uncultured Chloracidobacterium sp. | reverse complement strand
AGCCCCTAACAGGATTCCGATCTGCTTTGGAGTCGGCATCGAAAACACGACGTTTTCCACGAACTCCGACGCAGTGGCCTTGTGAAATTGCCGAGTGTCCGCGGCGATCCGGTTCGAATTGATCTGGTAACCCGGGAGTCGTCCCGAAAAGATGGTCTCCATTCTTTTACACCCCCAGCCGCATCCTTGCAATTCTCTCTGAATAAGATCCCAGTATCCCGCGAGTCGATTCCTCACACAGGCTTCTTCTGCCGAGTGCGAGCAGATCATCGCCGAACTTGTTCACCTTCACCTGCGTGGTGACCGCCGTCCGATACCCGGCTTTTTCGACGACGGAGCGGATCTGGACATCCAACTCCCCATTCGGGTAGGCAAAGGCTGTTACCGGGACCCCAAGCTCGTTTTCCAGGGCCGTCTTGCAGTCGAAGATCTCACTTTTGACCGTCTCTTCGTCTTCCATAGTCAAGACCGCATGGTTTACAGTGTGGGTTCCGAAACGGATCTTGTTCGCAGACATTTCACGTACCATCGGCCAAGTCAGCAGCTGATATTCATCCGGGTATGAGATCGTTGACCCTATCTCGGCCTCGATCTCTTCGATGACCCGTTCGCGAAAACGGTGAGGAAGATGCACCAGGCGCTCAGTTATTTCAAGGGAGCCTCCGACCGTGGAGTACATTTTCGCCGTCCTATCGTCGAGTCCGGCCCTGATCAGGGCCTTGTCGAGTGGAAGGATTCTCTCGCGGGCGATCTTTAACAGGTAGTGCAAGCGATCATGAGCAAGGGCAACCCCCTTTCCGACCCAACCGGTCGGCAAGAGAATCGTTGCCGGCAATCCCAACTCCTTCAGAACCGGAAAGGCCTCATCATAGTTATCTCTATAGCCATCGTCGAAAGTGATCACGCCGATGGGCCTTTCGTCGGCTCGCCGGTTCGGGAGAGCCTCAACCGCGTCCTCGAGCGCCATAACCTCATGGGTCTCGGCCAGCAATTTGCAATGGCTTCGAAAGGTCTCGGTCGAAACTACGAGGCCGTAATAGGTATCGCATTCCGCGGCCTCGATATCTGCCGCGACACGATGATATGCCAATATGTTGATCGTGGGCCGGGCCCGTTCTAGTGAACCCAAACTCCTTAAACGGGCCGCAGCGGATTTGATCGCCCTCTTTCCGATTAGCTTGACCGGTGTAGCTCTCCGGGTCTTAGTTAAGGCAAAATCATCGATCTCTTTGATCAGCTTTTCTTCGTAAACCCCAAAATCAAGTTCCTGTTTTGCTATCGCATGTGCATTTGAACCAAGTTTCTCTCGGAGGGCCTTGTCACTAAGGAGTTGGCACAACGCTTCTGTCAGGGCGTTTATGTCGCCCGGCCGGAACAGGAGTCCGGCCTCACCGTGCTTAACGATCTCCGGAATACCGCCAACCGGTGTTGTAACGATCGCGAGGCCGGCCGCCATCGCCTCGATCACTGAGACAGGCATCGCCTCAGCATAGGTAGGAAGAACGAAGATATCGGCTTGATGGAAATGTGAGACCCTCTCGGCAGTTGGAACCGGCCCAAGGTGTTCGACAAAATCCATCAGTCCGTGCGTTTCGAGATCAACTGCCAATGTCTCGGCTCCGTAGCCTGCGAAAGATACCCGAAAATCAAATCCACGGTTCTTTACGACCGCGAGTGCCTTTACCAGATCTGACTCGCCCTTTAGTTTTCCGACCGCGCCGACAAATAGTAACCTCGTAATTCTATCTTCCGATCCGCGCATTTCCCTGTTGAAGGCGGCGGTTCGGATCCCATTTGGTATGACAGACACATTTCTCGCTTTGCTGATCGAGC
This sequence comes from uncultured Chloracidobacterium sp., assembly GCA_964432145.1. Taxonomy (GTDB): domain Bacteria; phylum Acidobacteriota; class Blastocatellia; order Pyrinomonadales; family Pyrinomonadaceae; genus OLB17. The sequence continues at coordinate 1,647 of CAYSMU010000402.1, read as the reverse complement.
GAAGAGTGTCGGATGATGCGTGCGAAACGGCGATCAATCGGTCGCAGCAAGATAGGCCGTGATGAATGAACGTCTGGCCGGCGTGGGGTTGAAGCTCCAGATACTCCTTGATGTCTCCGGCATGAAAATGTCCGATGACGCGCTTTTTAAGCAGTTTGGCAAGCAATACGAACGCGGACTCACGATATAGGCTCGCGTTGCTTCCGACGTGGACGTAAATAATATCGGGTGCATCGATTAGGCATCTCCTCGCAAAACGAATAAACGCCGCTGTCGCAAGTGCGGCCTTCCCAAACAAACCCAGATCCTCAGCTTGGGAAGGAATATATTCAATCTCAAATCTATCGGCGACCGTGGAACCTAAAATGTCTCTGGTTAGAGTCGTTATCCCTCCGCGAGTTCGCTTGAGGTCCATACCGACCATGAGAATTCGCAGTTTCCGCAACTCGGACTCGGAGCGCTCTTCACTCTTCACAGCCATGACCATGCTGCGGCCCGAAATTTCCGATGTCGCGCGAACTAGATTCATTGAGCTTCTTAGCAATCCCTCTGTCGCTTTTGAAAATGGAGAATGCCAGGTAATTTCCAGTCAGACACACGTTCCGGTGCAGAGACACAGATCGGAGGCCGATCATTATCGGACGGAGCGTTGTTTATGAGCCACACAACGGCGGCGATCTCGATAAACGCCATCGTAACGAATCCGAGAAGTTGTGAGGCGGCGGCACCGACGGCGCCATACTCCGGAACAAGCATCCAGCCAGCCAGCAGGAAAACCGCCACCCCGACGAGATTGGCGTATAGATCGATCCGCTGAGCGCCCATCGCGACCAAACCGCGGGCCATGATCATTATCAAGGTATACGGGATCAAACAGGCGGCGAAGATCTCAAGAGTCGAAGCGGCCTCTCCATAATGACCGCCGAATAATGTCGTAAGAACAAAGGAGGCGGCAAATGGAGAAAGGATCATACCCGAGATCGCAACGATCGCAGGAATAAAGGCGATCCTGCGAATATACCGTCCAAGTCGCTTGAAACTATCGTGCGCGTAACGGGTGAAGTGCGGTTGAATAACGTCGGCGTAACTCGCGAGGAGTATCGACGCCGGTATCATGAATCGCGAAGCTGTGCCGTATTTCGCTGTTTCCAGTTCGCTGCTGAACCTGCCAAGCAAGACCGCCGGCCCTTGCCACATTACCGAAGCGGCAACAACCGTTCCCGCAAAGGTGGGTGCAAGCCTCGCGATCATTCGCAACTCCCCGGAACGGATGCAATAGCGCGACATCATAGATCGACCCGGGATCAGATAGGCCGCCAATGCGAGAAATCGGACGATCACCAAGGAAACACAGATCGCAGGCAGCCCGTAACCCTGAAGGATCAGGATCAGAGGAACGATGGTTCGCACGATATTCTCGGTCGTGGTCACCATCGCGATCAATCGTGTGCTACCATGTGCGACGGCCGCCGCCTCAGCCAACGTGATCATTCCCATGGGGATCATCGCAAAGCTCAGGATGAACACTGCTAAGCGGGCGTCGGCAGACTCGGTGGCATAAAAGCCGACCAATGTCATCATTACCGCGGACGCAAGCCCTGATCCGCTCACAAAGACCGCGGCGCTGCTTATATAATCCCTTAAAGA
>CAYSMU010000401.1:0-3529 GCA_964432145.1 uncultured Chloracidobacterium sp. | reverse complement strand
GCACCTCATAATCGAGGCCGTGCTTTCTGCGAAACTCGAGCCCGGTCGTAAGTGTGTAACCGAGCCGCCACATGATCGTTCCCTCGCTCGGTATCGCACAACGGAGAGTTCCGCCTTCGTTCAAGAGCATCCCACAGCGGGCGATGACCTCAGGCAAATTACATATGTGCTCAAATGCCGCGATCGAGGTGATCCGGTCGTATGTTGTATCGGCTGGTATCTCAGAAATATCGTTGTAAACCGTTCTGATCCGATCAACGAAGGGCGACGTCTTATAAAGGAACTCAAAAGGCTCTACGATGTCGTACGGATCAGCGTGCGGCTCGTACTGAACCTGATTGAGCGTTCCCGCACCGATCTCTAGGGTCGATCGATCGGGGCCCGACGCGACATCGGCCGCGACCTTTCGATGCATCCAGCTCTCTAGCTTTTGCGCCAACCCGGCGGCTTTCGAGCCGCCCTCGCGGTTCTCTTTGTATTGTTCCGCGTATATTGCCTGGTAAGCCGGCGGAAGTTCCGGCCTGATCTTCGGAAAGTTGCTGAATGTCATTGTGCTGTCTGAGACTGGGTGGCGGCTCCGCCCGTCGCGGCGTCACGTTCCTCATCGCGGCCGATGCGTTCTGCCACAACAAATCGCGGCCGGTGCTTGATCTCCTCATAGATCCGCGCGAGATAGATCCCGATTATCCCGAGACTGATCATAAGCAGGCTGCCGACGATCAGCAGCAGAAGAATAACTGTCGCAAATCCGCTGACCGAATGGCCCGAAAGCTGCAGGACCAGGGTGTAAACACCAAAGATCACCGAGAATAGCAGAAACGCAACTCCGGCGAGCGTGACCAACTGCAGCGGCAGCGACGAAAAACCCGAGATGCCGTCCACCGCGAGTTTCATTCGCTTGAACAGGGACCATCCGGAACTGCCGCCGGTTCGTTCGGCCACCTCGAACGGTATCTGGGCCGTCCTGAAACCGAGCCATGCGGTCATACCCCGGAAGAAGACGTGACGCTCGTTCATCCGCAAATAAGCATCTACCGCACGGCGGTCGAGCAGTTTATAGTCGGACGCACCACGTAGTTCGAAGCCCGAAAGTTTGTTCCAGATCAGGTAGAAGAGACCCGCACTGATCTTATTGAACACCGTCTCTTTACCACGGTGCGTCTTTACGCCCTCGACGATCTCGACATCGGTTTCCTTCCAAAGCCGGATCATCTCAGGCAAGAGTGACGGCGGATGCTGGCCGTCGCCATCCATTACGACGACCGCGTCACCGCGTGCCATTTCGAGGCCCGCACACAACGCGAGGTCCTTGCCGAAGTTCCGGCTCAACCGTGCGGCTCTCAGCATCGAGTATTCCTTTTGCAGCTTCTCGATCTCCGCCCAGGTCGAATCGGTCGATCCGTCATCGACGAGAACAACCTCGTAATCGATACCGAGCCCGCCGATCTTTTCCCGAATATCTGCCAATAAGGCGCTAATATTCTCGGCCTCGCAGAAGACCGGCAGTACGATCGAGACCAATTGTTGTTTGGAACCACGCATCAATGAATCTTACACGCCGAATATCTTAACCTTAAACTCGTCGTTCGCAATATAGATCTCAGGTTTACGGCCTGAGAAGCGGTTCGACTGCCGCAGGACCATCGGTAATCCGCCGTGCGGGGCGTGTATGCCGTATTCGCGTCGGGTAAAGATCGCCGCGATCTGCGGATTGAGCCGCTGCGTAATGCCGTAACGAATTGCACGCGAAGCCGGTGGCGAAAAACCGTTCGTCCGTCGCGGATTTATGAATTCGATCGAGTTGTCGTAGATATTGATCCGCGTTCGGATCTCTCTAAGGGCCAGATCACGATGGATCAGGGCATTGATCAGACACTCGGAAACCGAGTAGAAATGATACGTGGCGCGTGCCTGCACGACCGGATCGGTGACGAGCGAAAGCCGCTTTTTCGGCCTCTCTTTTGCGAGATCGACATAGCGTTGAATAAAAGCGAGCATCGACTCGTACTGCGTCAGCAGATTGCCCTTGACCTCGATCGCCTCGATAAGCTGTGCAGATCCGTTCTCACCGGAGTAGCGTGCGACCGTGATATTAGATCTGGGCAGGAGTTCAGGTACCCGCTCGTTCTTTCCAAACAGAAGTACGGCGGCAATAGTAGGAAAAAAATCGTCCGTGTTGCCCACGGCGAGGAGAAGGTCTTTCCTAAGAAAATCGCTCGTCTGGTAAAGATTGATATTCGGCGCGTTATCGTCAAAACCGGTCGCAAAGCTCCACAGCAGAGCATCGTCAAAATCGTCCTCGGTCACAGTCTGCAGCGGTATATTCTCAAAACCGAGCGGACGCACCTCATCGAGCCATGCCGAAAGCTCGTCCCGCGAGACCTCGCGTTTTTCGGCGCCAAATCGCAAATAAAATCTCCCGTCTCGCGTCCGATACGGCCTGCGCCGTCCGTCCACATCGAGAGCGACCACACGCTTTCCGCTGTCAAAGGCGATAGTGTCGATGATCGGCACTATCGGCGGCACGATCTCGTCGCGGCAGATGCGGATCAATTCCTGCTGCACCCATTCGGGGTTGCTCACGCCCTCGATCCTGAGCTGGTCGTTGACGCCGAATATGATCGTGCCGCCGTCGGTATTCGCCAGTGCGACTATCCCTTGTGCGATACGCTCGCTGTTCGACAGCTTGACCTTTAGCTCAAGATACGTGTCCTCGCCGCCCCTGATCAGACGCAGCAGCTCCGTGCGGGTTGTCGTCTGGGTCGGCTGATTAAGTAGATATTCCTGAAAGGAATGGTCTTCGGAGGACTCGAAACGCGGACTATGTCGGAATCTTCTTCGCGGCATCCGTTTGGCGTCAGTTTTTTGTCTGGACGGAGACGCATTATCCGCCCGAATGCCGTGGGTGAGACATTACTGGTGTCAAAAATCGTACGTCTTATTGAAACATCGAATCCACGAAAAGTAAATGCGATCGTAATACATGCTCCGCCGTCGTTACCGCACCTTACGGCAAACCACCTGAGAATTGCACGATTGCAAGATTGACCCGGTCCTTCCGCCCGCTTCACATCAGGCCCGTCGCCGTCGAATGTCTTTGTGATCGTCTCGGTCTTGTCGATCTGCGGGCTTGGTATCGGCTGAAACCATCTGTACTTCGTCTCTACATTCCGCCCCGAGGCGTCGATCGTCAATAGCTTGTAGTCCCTCGGGCTGTTCGTCTGTCACCAACACCAACCGCCCCATCGCAACGTCATCGCAACGGCCGATACCAGTGCACCTGGCAACGAGCGGTAACTTCATAGATGACCCCTTTCGCTTGCGGAGGACTATTAGTTCGTACAGCGTAGCTTTTCCTTTCTAGACGAAGAAGGTCTGAACTCAATCTTTTGAACCAACTCTTTGCCATCACTCGCATTGACTGTAATCCGGACGCCCTTCTTTACATTTTCATAAAATACAACCCGCAAGGCATGAGGGCCAGAAAATCTATCGAAGCCATCCAAATCCATTTTCAGCGATGCGATTT
>CAYSMU010000400.1:0-3576 GCA_964432145.1 uncultured Chloracidobacterium sp. | reverse complement strand
TACCGCAGCCGCCAGACGGTGACTCTTGCCGGCGGCTTTATAGGAGTTGCCAGTGCCCTGCTGGCGGTCGCGATAATCGCCTATACTCAGCAGCCATTTATCCTCAACACTGTGCTGCTCGCAATTGCGTGCGGCCTGGCGGGCGGGATAATTACCGCTGCCGTTACGGCGGTACTGCTGCCGGTGTGCGAAACGCTCTTTGGGATACTCACCGATGTGAAGCTGCTTGAGCTCTCGAACGCCGACCTGCCGGTTCTTGGTCAATTGGCCCTGCGCGCGCCTGGTACTAATCAGCATTCGCACGCGGTCGGACAGCTTGCCGAAGAGGCGTGCCGCGTCGTTGGCGGAAACGGATTGCTCGCCCGGATCGGTGCCCTTTATCATGACATCGGCAAAACGGCGGCTCCTGAGCATTTTGTCGAAAACCAGCAAAACAAAAATCCTCATGACCGTTTGAAGCCGACTCAGAGCGCCAAGATCATCATCAGCCACGTTACTTACGGCACTAAACTCGGCCGCGAAATGGGATTGCCGCAGCGGATCATTGATTTTATCCCTCAGCATCACGGCACGCGAACGCTTCACTATTTCCTTAAAAAAGCACAGGCCGAGGCCCGGCCCGACGAAACCGTGTCGGAAAACGACTTTAGGTATCCGGGGCCGAAGCCCCAGTTCAAAGAAGCCGCGATCATGATGATCGCCGATTCGTGCGAGGCAGCCGCGAGATCTCTTGCCGAACCGACGCCGGAGAATATCCGATTCATCGTAACGAAGATCATCGACGCGATCCTCACCGACGATCAGCTTGACGAGTGCGATCTGACGCTCCGCGAACTGACTCAGATACGCGAATCCATGATCAAATCGCTCGTCGCGATCTATCATTCGCGGGTCGATTATCCGGGCTACGTGCCGCCGGCCTCGGGTCAATTCCGTATATCGGATCCCGGCATCGTTGTCCAGGAACGCGGCTTTAAGTACGACGATCCGAAAGATATCCCGGTCTCGCCCGGAGGCGAGATCGAGGACGAGGCCATTGACCGTTCACGCGATCCCGGAATGGCGGACGCTAAGTCGGCGAAATAGTTCTACGTACGGCACCGCGAGGTTGCGGTCACGCGCTTATATGTTAAGACGATACACATTCTGGCTGTCTGCGGCCGTTATTTTTCAGTTTATAACGGCGATCCTCCATTCGCTCAGTTTGTTCGTTTCACCTTCACCGGAGAATGATACCGAGCGACAGCTTCTGAGTTTGATCACGACGTATCGGATGGATGCCGGTGCCGGCTTTCATCCGAGTTACAGCAACCTTTTCACTGCGTTGAGTTCGTGTTTTTCTTTCGTCTGCCTGCTGGGCGGGCTCACCCTTGGCTATCTGATGCTGAAGCACACTGAGCCGATAATAATGAAAGGTTTAATAGGAATTAACGCCGTGATATTTGGAGCGATATTTGTCGTGATGGCGGTGTTTACGTTCCTGCCGCCGATCGTCTGCACAGGGCTTATTTTCGTCAACCTCGTGGCCGCGTACCTCGTTATCCCAAAGGTCGGATCGACAGTCTGATCAGATCTTGTCCTTGAGTTTTCGATAGGTGTCCGGCAAGGTTTCGGGAATGGTCCTTGTCTGTCCGATCGCGGTCATGAAATTGACGTCGCCGACCCACCTCGGCAGGAGATGCATGTGGTAATGGCTTGCGACTCCAGCACCGGCGGCCTTACCGATATTCATACCGATATTTATCCCGTCCGGGCTGTAAACCTCTGCGACCGCCGATTCCGCGAGCTTCAGCAGGTCCATCATCTCGTCACTTGCCGGTTTTGACGCACGATCGAGCGAGTCCAAATGCTCGTAGGGCACGATCATCAGATGGCCAGAGGTATATGGATAAATATTGAGAATGACAAAGTTAAACTCGGCCCGCTTGAGGATAAAGCTCTCCTCGTCGGTAACCGAGTTATTCAGGATATCGCAAAACACACAGCCCGTCGTCGAGGCGGTGCCGCCGGCAGTTATGTAATCGTATCGCCACGGACTCCACAATACATCCACGACAGTTGGTCCTTAACTAGGCTTCGTTGATCAGTTCCTTAAGTTCCTTACCGGGCTTGAAGTAGGCAACACGTTTTGCCGGGATATCGACCGCGGCCCCGGTCTTTGGGTTACGGCCCTTTCGGGAATTACGCTGCCGCACCCGGAAACTGCCGAACCCGCGAAGCTCGATCTTCTCGCCCTTATTCAGGGTATCGGTAATACTGTCAAAGATGATCTCTACCAACTGCTCAGCATCTTTCTTGGTCATATCGGCTTCCTGGGCCACTTTTTCAACCAGATCAGCTTTTGTCATTTTCTTATCGTCGCTCCCAGCGAATATTCAAAAAAACTACCGTTTCGTTTAATGTCTTGTTATCCGGCTGATTGAGTTTCGGATTCCTCAGCAGGATCGTCCCCGGCAGGGGCTTCGTCGGTAGAAGCCTCGGCAGCGGGCTCTGCTGCCGCTTCCGGTGCCGCATCCGCCTCCGATACTGCATCGGCCCCGGTCGTTTACCCTTATGCTTAGGCGGGTGTCAAATCGTCAAACCCAGACAACGCTGCAGCGTACTCGACCGCCGCGGGGGCCTCCGAAGGGGCCTCTTCGGCCGGCGTTTCATCAGCGGCCGCTGTTTCCACAACTGCCGGTTCGTCCGCCGTCACTTCTTCAACCGCCGCTTCCTCGGCGACGGCATATTCCGCGACAGGGGCGGCCTCGTCAGCGACGGCCTCGGGCACCGTCTCTTCGGCAACCGCCGTTTCTTCCGCCGGAGCCGCCACCTCCGGTGTTTCAGCCGAGGCTTCGTCAGCGACCGTCTCAGGTGCCGCCTCTTCCGCAACCGCCGTTTCTTCCATCGCAGCGACAACCTCCGGTGTTTCAGCCGCAGCCTCTTCCGTCTTGGCCGCCTTTGCCTTTTTGGCAGCCTTCTGGGCAGGCTCAGCCGCGGGAACAGGCTCAGGAGCGTGGCCGAATTTCAAATTTGCCAGTTCACCGAGCGATGCCATTCCGCCCTTTGCCTCGGTCGAGTACATCTTGGTATCGAGAACGGGCTCGTCGTCCTTACCTACCGCACGATGCGAAAGGCCGATCTTCTGATCGGACGGCTCGATCCGCAGGATCTTGAAATCCATTTCCTGCCCGAGCTGGGCAACGTCCTCGGCCCGATCTACGCGTTCGTCCGAGAGTTCTGATATGTGGCACAGGCCCTCGAGGCCTTCGCCAAGCTCGACGAAAATGCCAAAGTTCGTAAATCTCGAAACCTTGCCCTTGACCACGTCGCCCGGACGATGGGTAGCGACAAATCCTTCCCACGCGCTTGGCGTCAGGTCCTTCATCGACAAGGACAGCCGCTGGCCGCGTTTGTCGATGCTGGTGACGATCGCCTCGACTTCCTGATCTTTCTTTAGAACATCCTTCGGATGCTTGATCTTTTTCGCCCACGTGATGTCAGAAACGTGGACCAGTCCGTCAATGCCTTCCTCGAGCTCGATAAACGCTCCGAAATCGGTAAGGTTCCTGACCTTGCCCTGAATGCGTGAACCGA
>CAYSMU010000399.1:0-3581 GCA_964432145.1 uncultured Chloracidobacterium sp. | reverse complement strand
TGAGGTTCTCGGGCTTCATCAACTGGAACTGGTACCGGATCGACGAAATGACGCCGCGGTACCGCGAACGTGTCAGCTCGACAAAGCCGCGGTCGCCCTGCTTGACCTTTTTCTCTATCACGCGGCTCCAGCCGACGCGGTAATCGTTAAGCTCGCGGTCCCATTCGTCATAGGCGAAGGCGACGTCGTCCGCCTCGAGCGCCTGTTCGGGCACGTCGCTCTGCGACCACGCCTCGGCACCTTGCAGGTCGTCGGGCTCGCCCTCGTCGTCGAGGCTGTTCCAGGCGTTAAAAAGATCGCGGATGTCCTGTGCCTGTCGCTGCTGCTCGCGTTTCGCCCTGTCCTCAGTCACGGCCTCGGCGGCGTCCTTGTCGTCGAAGGCAAAGTCGCTCTCCTGCTCGGTATTGTCCGACTCGGCCTCCTGCGACTGATCGGGCGTGATGTTTTGGAAAAGCGTATAAACCCTGGCTGTCGCCATTAGGCTGTCAGCGACAGTGGGAGGTTGCGAGTTGAAAGTGGAGAGTTGAGAGTTAAGGTATCTTTCGATGACCGTCTCGATCTCGGAGACGATCTGGCCGTAAAACATCCGAGCGTCGTCGGTCGCACCGCCGCAGAGCGTGATCTGGAAAAGCAATTCGAACGGGACCTGGTGCATCGGCAGGTCGAAGATGAACGGCCGGTTCTTACGAAGGAACGACTGCATCAGGTCTAGGTCCTTGACCAGCCCGCGATACGTCTGCCGCAGTCGGCTGTCGATGCGGGCATTCTCCATCGTGCCAAAGATCTTTCGCGCCAGACGCGGCTCGGGAAACGTGGTCAGCACGGCCTTGTAATCCGAGTCTTTCGGCAGCTTCCGCTTTTTAGCGTTCATTTTCGCGAGCGTCTCGGCGTGCGGAATCGCCGATTCGCCTTTCTGAACATCCTCGATGTAACCGGCTAGCGAGAACGCGTCCAATTGGTCGGCCGTGGCGCTGTAGAGTTCGGACAGTTCGGCGAAGGCGGCCTTCAGCTCGTCGGTATCGCGGTCGAAAGTGCCGAATTCGATCTGCCCGGCGCCGTGTGCCGCAAGGACCTTGTAGAGACGAAAGTCCTTGTCGTCGTCCGAGAATTCCGCCACCGTCGCCGGCAGGTAGATCGTTTTGCCGTCGCCGATGCGGCTTTCCTGCGGGATCGCGGTGATCGGGGCGATCTCGATCTCCTTGCCCGTGAGGGCCTCGACATACAGGCGAAGCACATGCTGTATGCTCTCGAGCGGCAGGCCGGTCTGGATCTTTTGAAGGCGGTCGTTCGATTCGCGTGTCTCAAGTGCGAAGTAACTGCGGCGGGCTTTTGACGAGCTGTTTTCCTCGCTGACGATGCCGGTCTCGACCCAATCCCCGAACTGCTCGATCGATACCTTGCCGAGTGCCCCGGCGCTCGATTTGAATGCGGCCAACGCACTCTCGGCGTCCTGCGAGGCGATCTTTGCCGTAAGCTGCAGCACGCGGCGGATGGCGATCTCGGGGGCATGGCGCTTACGCGACGAGATCTGCCCGATGACGTTCGGCGTCGCCCGAAGGAACGAGATAAGCACGGCGTTGCCGTGCCTCGCGACGGTCCGCGAGACCGTGACCCAATCGTCAAATGCCTGCGGCGATCCGGCGAGCACCTTGCTGCCGGACGTTATGAAATGCAATGTTACGCTGCCGCCGAATTCGAGAAAGGCGGCCGCACTCTCCATCAGGCGGATCGCCGCCTCCGCCGGGAGCCCGTCAAACGCTTCAGGTAAATTCTGCCAAAGGTCCGCCGTCAGCCCGCCGGTGCGATTGGCAAAATCGATGGCCAGCACGAACACCGCGTCGGCGACTCTCGTGTTTTCGAACGCGGCCAGCGTTCGTGCCACATTCGGCGTGTGGACGAGAAAATCGGCGCTGTGCTTTGCCGACCGCTGTGCGATGTCGGCCGCAAGCGAAAGTATCTCGCCGAGCAGTTTCTTATCGCCGATCCCGGCGGCGATCTTCGGGATAAGATGATATGAATCGAGAGCTATCGAACTCGAGAGCAAGAGCTGTCGGGTACAGATCTGAAAGACCGCGGAACGAGCTTCTTCCGGCACGCCCTCGAGGCCGCGAACTCCCTCGGCAAAGTATTTCACACCCGTCTCGGCACTGCCCATCGCCAGGCGGCGGCCGAATTCGCCCCAGTTTCTAAGGTCATCGGCAGACAACACCCTTGCCGCCTTTGGTACCGCCTCGACGAACTCGCGGCTCACTCGCAGAGAGACGCCGGCAAGCGCGGCGCTCATTTCGAGAGCGGCCCGCTTCTTGTCAGCGGGCATTTCGCCAAGCCTTCGGGCGAGGCCGGTCAGAGTATTCTTGTGCCGGGGAGCGTCTTCCATGTACATTTCAAGTCTAAGAAGTGCAAACTCGATTGTCCAAATCCTCGCGAACTTATTCGGGCGAGGGTCGTAATCTCTTCACGGTATCGTTGTCTATGGGTTGTCTAATGCGAAAAAACTCTCTCTTTGTCGTGCTGTTCCTGCTGTGTGCGGCTATTGCCGCAAGCGCGCAGCTAGTCTCAAAACCGTTTCGCTACGATCCGCAGCGGGTCGCGATCGGCACCGTTTACCATTACGTCAAAACAAATGTCGACGGCACGCAGCCCGAGAATATCTCGCTGTTCGTCGCCTCCCGCGACCGCATCGAATCGTTCAAGTTCCACGAGAAAGGCACCCGTGCGGGACTCGTGACCGCAGATATCGACTGGAAGAATTTCATCGCGAAAAAGCTCGAGTCATGGCAGGTTTCAGGGAAGGACGACCGCAAGCTCTTTGCGACGCTCACATACAAACCGGCTGAAAAGGCGGTCGAGGTTTCGATACCGGCGATGAAGCCCGAGCCGGAATTCGCGAAGATCGAACGGCTGCCCTTCCACCTTTACAATTTTGACCTTGCCAGCCTCAACGTCTCGCTCCCGCATCTGGCAGACCCAAAGGGTTCGTTTACCGTGGGCATCGCCGACCCAACGTTCAAGCCGGACGGGCCGATGTTCGCATACAAGGGCGACATGAACGTGTCGTTTGCGGCGACGGAAATGCACAACGGCGTAAAATGCCGCCGCTATTCGGCAAGCGGCTCAGGCATCGGCGGTAAAGGAACGATCTGGGTCGATGACACGCTCGGCCACATCGTCGAAATGGAGTTCGACGTCGCCAACAATCCGGACTGGAAGACGTTTAAGCTGAAATTGCTGCGGACGGAGAAGATGACCGGCGACGGCTGGCAGCGGTTCATCGCCGACCATTTTTCATCCGGCTCAAAATAGGGCGAGCTAATGGTGGTGCTCTTCCGCGACCTCTTTGAGTTTTGAGAGATCGAGCAGCTTGGAAAAATCGTCAAAGTGGAACATCGTCTCGTCCTTGCAGTGATCGCAAAAGAACGTGACATCCTCGCCGAGGTACATGTCCTTAAGGTGATAGGCGATAAAACAGCCGTAGCAACGCTGTATGCGCTTACCGAATTCTTGTATGACCTCGTCAGTTGAGTGGCTTTCCATAACTTGACGGTAATTTTATCACACGGGAATTTTCGATCTGCTTGCAA
>CAYSMU010000398.1:0-3582 GCA_964432145.1 uncultured Chloracidobacterium sp. | reverse complement strand
GCATCAGCGACGCGGGCGAGAACGCCTGCGGGTCGGACCCGCTCGACCCGAACATCGTTTACGGCGGCAAGCTCACTCGCTTTGACCGCCGCACACGCCACGTGCAGAACATAATGCCCGAGGCCGTTCGCAGCGGTAAATATCGTTTCCTGCGGACCGCTCCCGTGCTCTTTTCGCCGGTGGACAACAAAACGCTCTATTTTGCCGGTAATGTCATTTTCAAAACTACGACCGGCGGCCAAAGCTGGGACGTGATCAGCCCTGACCTTTCGCGGGAGAAATGGGACGTGCCCGACAACGTCGGCATCTACAAAACGAAGGATATGGAAACAATGCCGCGTCGCGGCGTCGTGTACACGGTCGGCCCTTCATACAAAGATATCAATACGATCTGGGCAGGCACCGATGACGGCCTTATTCATGTCACTCGCGACGGCGGTAAAAGCTGGCAGAACGTGACGCCGCCTGAGCTTAAGTCGTGGGCAAAGGTCTCGCTCATCGACGCAGGGCGATTTGACGCGAACACCGCGTATGCCGCGATCAATACGTTCCGCCTCGATGACCTGCGGCCGCACATATTCCGCACACACGACGGCGGCAAGACCTGGAAAGAAATTGTCAAAGGCATCCCTGACGGCGGCATCGTAAACGCTGTTCGCGAAGATCCGGTTCGAAAGGGTTTGCTCTATTGCGGAACCGAACAGGCCGTCTATTTCTCGATCGACGACGGCGAGAATTGGCAGCCGCTTCGGCTCAATATGCCCGCCACGTCGATCCGCGACCTGGTGATTAAGGACGATGATGTCGTCGTCGGGACACATGGCCGCAGCTTTTGGATACTCGACGACATCACGCCGCTGAGGCAGATAAGCCGCGACACGAAGGCGGCGGACGCGATACTATTTGCTCCCCAGCGTGCGACTCGAGTAAAGCGAAGTCTGCACACTGACACGCCGATCCCGCCCGAGGAACCCGCCGGGCAGAATCCGCCCGACGGTGCGGTCATCAATTACTACCTTAAGTCACCGGCCAAATCGCCGATCGTGCTCGAGATCACCGATGCTGCGGGCAAACTCGTCCGACGGTTTGCCAGCGACGACAAGCCGTTTGATGTCAACTCCGTCCGGATAAACCCGCCGCTTTACTGGGCGCGTCCATTCCAGCCGCTAAAGAATGAGGCCGGGATGCAGCGGTTCACCTGGGACCTGCTCTATCCGAATCCGCCTGCCGACAGCTACGACCTTCCGATCTCGGCGATCTACAAGGACACGCCGTGGACGCCGCAAGGCCCCGCAGTTTTGCCCGGCGTTTACACGGTCAAACTGACTGTCGACGGCAAGAGCTTTACGCAAAAGCTCAATGTACGTATGGACCCACGCGTGACGACCGCTGCCGCCGGCTTGAAGCAGCAATTCGATCTTTCGATCCAGACGTATGACGGAATTATCCGTGCTCGCGAGTTGACTGCCCAAGTGGCCAGACAGATCGCGGATCTTGAGAAGTCACAGCCGGCGAGTCCGGCCCTCGCGAAATTGCGGGCACTCGTGGGCGGCGGACAACAACGCGGCGGCGGCGCTGCCGCACCTGTCGTGGTCGCCGACCTGCCCCTCGGCCGGCTCGCGGTAGCGTTCACACAACTTCTCGATCTGCTGCAGGACGCCGACGTCGCTCCGAGCAGTCAAGCGGTCTCCGCGGCAAAAGACTTGCAGGTTGCATTGGCAAAGGCCGAGGCTGCGATGAGATCGGCAACCGCCGGCGGGAGGCCATAGCTAAAGCAGAGACCCCGACTTGAAAACTTGCCTCGGGTCTAGTGCCCTTGACAGGTTTTCCTTTCAGGTCATTTCATCGGCGGCAATGCCGGCTGCGGAAACGGTATCTTCCCCGCATTCTTCGGCGGCAATGCCGTCAACATACCTTCCTTTACCTCGCGACTGATCCACGGGCGGCCGAACAGCATTCCCTCGCGGATCGCGTCGGGATCGAACCTGACGTCGAATGCGTTCGGATCCGGAAAATACGTTTCGACAAAGTAACGGCCCGGCCCAAGATTTAAGGAACCTGCAACAGCCGCATCCTGTTCCGTGTGCCGCTGTATGTGTCCGTTCGACAGAACCGTAAAGCGCAGATCGCGAACGACCTCGCCTGCGACCCGAATTTTAAGGCTCCATTTGCCCGGATGGTCGACGAGCCACATCCAGTTGGCATTTGCGACGGTTTCCGCTTTCGAACCCCAGATCAACCTCGGTCGAAAGACAACCAGATAGACGTTGTGCTTGTTAACGACGCGGTCATTCGCGGCTTTGACAAAGAACGTCTCTTCCTGATCGAAAGTCGTTATCGACTCGTGATTTTGTCCCGCGTCAAATCCCTCGGGCGGCGGCACCACTTTGCCATCGACCTCGATGCGATAGGTAATATCTTTCAGGACCGAGTCGTGAGGCAAGTTCATCCACGTATATATCCATACGGGCGGGCTTTGGCTGCTTTGCGGCTGACGCTCCACAAGGTAGCTAAATCCGAGCAGGTCATCGTAATTCGTTCCGTATTTCCATACATTCTTACCGTCGTCGTATGCAGCCAGGCGAAGTACGCGGAATTTTCGGACCGACAGCGGTGATGTCGTGCCGGCCAGATCGTTGACGTATTTAAACGTCGCCGTGAACTCTCCGACCGCGGTCAATAGGTCTTTGACGTCGTCACCGCGAAAGTCCCAATCCTCAAACCAGGTTTCGCCGCGATTGCCTTTCAGCGGAGCGCGAAGTGTTCTCAGGACTTTTCCGCCCTGACCGAGTTCGATCGTCATCGCGTCTCCCGAATTCGTCCGCCCCAAAATACGTCCGCTGAATACCGGGGTCCATCCGACGTACTGATTCACGCCGTTGACCATGGTTCGCTGGCTCATCGCCTTAAACTCGAGCGGAGCGTCGGCCATGCTCGGCGGTTGGGCGGCCATCGCCTTGTACGGGTCCGGCTCCTGGCCCGGAACAGAAATGATGAAAAGCCCGAATAAAAATATGAGCGCCGCCTGGACGATACTGACGGGCTTGACCTTCAATGAAGCTTTCGCTGATCCTTCTCTCATGATTCCTCCTTTTCCACTAACGTGGAGACAATCCCGGGAGTACATACTCGAGAGTTCGTTCGGATGCGAACTAGTGAGTGTTGTCCTAACTAAACTCGGAACCAATCCAATTGGCCCCAATTGCTCGTGCGGGTGTGCCCGCAATGCCGCTTAACCTTGCGTAAAGGTCAGTAGACGAGCCATCCGTCGAATGCCCAGCCGGTCGAGCCGCCGTAGCTGACGCGGCACCACCGCCCGCTGCGTCCGCCGATGTTCTGCAAATAGCTCTGACAGCTAATGACCCGTACCGCTGCACCGTGCGGGATCTGCAAGATCCGATAGCCCGCATTCGAGCTCGGATCGCTCCTAAGTGCCAGGAAACCGTCGCCCGGCGAATTGACCCAGGCTGTGGTGCCGGTGCTCTTTATGACCGGCGGCTGCAAGGTCTTTCCCTGCTTCTGAGCCTGGTCGAGTTTCTTTTCCAGTTCCTCTAGTTTTTCTAGCAGCTTTGCATTATCCGC
>CAYSMU010000397.1:2106-3595 GCA_964432145.1 uncultured Chloracidobacterium sp. | reverse complement strand
CCGACGTCAGGACGGTCTGTGAAAAGGCAGCGACCGAAAGCACCAGCGTGAGAGAAAATATTGAGATGAAACCCTTTAGAGTATTCATAATTTTGTGAAAACGCCGCAACACGCACGCGTCTCACTCAGGGTTAGATGCAAGTTTGAGACCAGACTACTGCTTTCTATTCAATATCACATTATCGATCAGCCGCACCTCGCCTATGTACGCTGCAATGAGGATAAGCGTCTCGTCATCTCCAATCTTTTCAACAGGTTGCAGCGTTTCGCGGTCAACGACGGCAACGTAATCGAGTATTACAGGCGGTTCGGCCGCAATGCGGTTTTTGACGATCTCGGTGAGTTCTGACGCATTTCGTTCGCCTTTCTTGAATGCCAGCTTGGCTTCGCGAAGAGATTCGATGATGACGGCCGCCTTTTCGCGTTCCTCGGGCGAGAGCAGCAAGTTTCGCGAGGACATCGCCAAACCCGACTCTTCGCGTACGGTCGGGACCACCACGATCTCTGTCTCGAAACCAAGATCGAGCGTCAGGCGTTTGATCACGGCGATCTGTTGGGCGTCCTTTTGTCCAAAAAAGGCGAGGTCGGGCCGGATCGTGTTGAAAAGAATAGTGACCACGGTCGCCACGCCGCGAAAATGCCCCGGCCGTGAGGCTCCCTCGAGCCGGTCCGTGACGCCCTCGACACTTACATAGGTCGAAAAGCCCTCGGGATAGATCTCGTCCAGATCGGGAGCGAAAATATAATCGACATCATACTCTGCCAGCATCGCCGCGTCCGCGGTGAGGTCGCGAGGGTACCTATCGAGGTCGGAGCTATTGTTGAACTGAATGGGGTTTACGAAAATCGAGACGATCAGGACATCGCATCGCTGGCGGGCCTCTTTGACAAGCTCGAGATGCCCCGCGTGGAGAGCACCCATAGTAGGCACGAACGCGACCGACTTGGCCTCGCGACGTAATTTACGCGAGATCGAAAACATTCGTTGTCGGCGGTTGATGATCTCCATTTATTCCTCGATCTCCGCTGGAAAGCGAAACCTCAGAATTGCCTGAACCTGGTCCTGAAGTTCTCTAGCCCGTGAGGTTGCTGCTTCCCAAACAATTTCAAGGTCTGACGAAAAATATTGGTGAATAAGAATATTTCTAAAGCCGATCAGAGCAGCCCAGTCAATTTCTGGATGCTCTTCACGAAGCTTAGGCGATAACCGAGCAGAGGCTTCGCCAATGATCTCAAACTTCTTCACAACAGCACTGACAACAAGGTCGGTCTGAAGAAAGACGTCCTTTGAAAGGCCAACAACAAACGTTTCGATCGAGTCGCAGTCCGCCACAATGTCGCGAAGATAAAGCTCCTCAGTCCGCATAGATGAGCTCTGCCTCTGCAAGTACAGAATCCCGGATAAGTGGCTTCAGACCTGCCTTGGGAACCAGATCTACTTTAGAGCCAATTACGGTTTGAAGATCAATTTGCATTCGGGAGAATTCAA
>CAYSMU010000397.1:0-2096 GCA_964432145.1 uncultured Chloracidobacterium sp. | reverse complement strand
AAAAGGCTCATTCCGGAATTGGGCAAAAACTCAACAAGCAGGTCAAAATCGCTGTCCGAACGAGCGTCACCGCGTGCCCGTGAACCAAAAAGGCTAAGCTCACGAACCTTATTTTTTCGACAAAGGTCGGCGATCTTTTCTCTTGTTTCCTCGGAAAACTGCATCATTTTGCCGCCATTTCCTTCTTAGTTTCTTCCGTCAGCCCGTACGATTCCTGTTCGCTCGGATACGCGCCTGTTTTGACGTCCTGCGACCATGTGTGTATCGCGTCCGTCATCACCTGGCGAAGGTTCGCGTACTGCCTTACAAACCTCGGCTGTCGGCCGAACGTCATGCCCATCAGATCGTGCAGCACCAGCACCTGAATGTCGATTTCGGCGCCGGCGCCGATGCCGATCGTCGAGATCTCGAGTTCCTGAGTTATCATTGCCGCGAGTTCCCGCGGAACGAGCTCGAGTACGATCGCAAAGGCCCCTGCCTCCTCGAGCAGCTTGGCGTCCTCGATCAGACGCTTTGCCTGCTCGGCCGTACGGCCCTGAACGCGATAACCGCCCATCTTATAGACAGATTGCGGTGTGAGGCCGATGTGCGCGACGACCGGTATCTCTTCGTCAACAAGGCGGCGAACCAATTCCACGCGGTTGCGGCCGCCCTCGAGTTTGACGGCCTCGGCACCGCCATATTTCATCAATCGAAGTGCGTTCTTTACGCTTTCATTCTCGCTGATGTGGTATGTGCCAAAGGGCATATCCGCTATGACCATTGCGCGTTCGGTACCGCGCTTGACCGCGATGCAGGCGGACGATATCTCATCGATCGAAACCGGGATCGTATTGCCGTAACCGTGAATGACGTTGCCTATGCTATCGCCGACCAGGATCATATCGACACCTGCTTCATCGACGATACGAGCCGTGGGGTAATCGTACGCGGTCAGGCAGACGAGCTTTTCGCCCCGTTCCTTTGCGGCACGGATCGCAGGAAGGTAAACCTTGCCCTCTTTATCTGGTTGCAGGTATGCCATAAAATTGCCTCAAGTCTAGCCTTTTGTGAGGGTTAAGTCTAGCAGTTTGGCGGCATGGGCTTAGCTGGACTGGGCATCTGCAAGTCGATCTGTGCCGGTGATCTGCGCGTTGGGATTCCATCTGCGCACTTCGCCGGCATCCTCGACGTTTTGGAGAATATCGGCTATTTCGCGGTTCAGTACCGGATGAACCAGATTGGGAGCGATCTCGGCCAGCGGTACGAGCACGAACTTGCGCAGGTGAAGCCGAGGGTGTGGAAGCGTCAGAAACTCGGTGTCCATTTTCACGTCGCCGAAAAATAGAATGTCGAGATCCGCGGTTCGTGACTTCTTGACCGTCTTGTCCCCGCGGTCGAGCAGGTACTCGATACGCAGCATCCGGGCCATCATCTGCGTCGGGCTGACGTTTGTGACACGTATCTCGGCGACCATATTCAGGAATTTGGTATCGCTCTGTATTTCCAGTGGTTCGGTCTCGTAGATCGCTGACAGCTTATGGACGACAAAACTCGCCTCCATCAGCCCGCGAACGGCCATCAAAAGATTGCCGGCACGATCGCCGAGGTTAGACCCGAGGCCAATGAATGCGGTGGTATATTCGGTTTCCAATTAGGTTTGCTGGATTATTTTTAGAGCAAATAACCGCCATTGTCAAAGCCGGGGTCCGCGACATGTACCCAAGTTCCGCGTACCGATCCGCAATACGAGGCGATTCGTCCATACCATCAAAGATCGTCAGGCGGTCGCTCTCATCGCGTTTCGCTGCCGCCCTCGCGTACTCACGGACCTTTGCAGCTTTGTGCCGCCATGGGCCTCTTCCTGCTCGTGGCCAAAAATGCCGACTGGACGGCCATCATTGCACAACCCCGGCATCAATGGAATGCCAAACTGCGGGCATTGTGACAAAATGCCGACTTTGCCGATAAATATTCGTCCGGCCAAGATCTCGACCTCCGTCTCCAGACTTTTTCACTCTTTCACTTTTTCGCATTTTCAACTTTCTAAAGGTGTCCCGAAATTTCCCTTTTTCCCCCCGGCACACATACAGTGTATTACACCTGTTTTCCGTAAG
>CAYSMU010000396.1:0-3597 GCA_964432145.1 uncultured Chloracidobacterium sp. | reverse complement strand
ACGCGGTAAGGTTTGGGCTAGGTTATCTGGCGGTTTTCGCGACGGGTCTGATCGGAAGCGTATTGACGGTTTCAGCCGCGAGTTTTGTTCCCTTCGCAGTTGTTCTACCGTTCGCCGTCTATCAGATCTACTGCGACGCGACGCGTCGTTCCCGGCAATTGCTCGCCGAGTTGATCGGCTCGGTAGCGATCGCGTCGTCGATCGCCGTTATCGCACTCGCCGACGGTTGGAGCGCACCGCGTGCCTACGCGCTTTGGGTGATACTCGCCGCCAGGTCGATCGCGTCTATCGTGTATGTTCGGAACCGGCTCAATCTCGAAAAGGGAAAGGCGAATTCGTTCGCAACACCGGTCGTCGCCCACGTCGCAGCGCTAGTTTTGGTCCTGGGCCTCGCACTCGCGGAACTCAGCCCGTATCTTGTTGTCGTGTTATTTGCGGTCCTGCTGGTAAGATGTACGATCGGCCTTTCGCGGTATCGCAAAAAGGTCAAGGCGATGAAGATCGGCATCGGTGAAGTGATCTATGGCACCCTGACCGTTGTTTCCCTGATCGTTGGATTTTACGCGGGCTTCTAAGCGAGGCCGCATTCGAGGTCGTCCTCGATCACATCCTTATCCAATACCGGCAGGAATCGCTGCTTGCCCTTGTCCTTGTCGCGGCCGACGCGTTTGTACAGAGCCTCGCCGGCGAGCGAGAGATACTCTATGCCGGAAACCGAAAGGATCTTGCACATTTGCTCAGCGTACTTGGAAAGATGTTCGTCTATGAACGACTGAGACGCATCGGCGGTTATCGCGGCACTCTCGGGGTCCGCTGACTCAATCGCGAACGCCTCCTTTAGACGCAAGTATGCGATGAAACCGGTCTCGACCGCCACGTGGTCGGGCACCTCGTTGGTCTTCGGCTTGTAGGAAAAGGCGTCGTAAAAGCTGGACAATTCTGACAGCATATAGCCCGGCTGCACCCAACCTCGATAACTGACCTCGCGTCCCGGAGCCGGCCCGCCAGGGCCGAATATCGAATGGAACAGCCCCTCGGTAGCTTCTTTCTGAGCGGCCTTTGCCGCACGCTTAAGTTTCTTGTCGGAAATTGGGGCGGCGAGCTCGGCAAGCTGACGACGCCACTCTTCGCTCGGGCAATCGAACAGCAAGCTGATCAGGCGCCATTCAGCGGCCTGCGCTAATAGTTCCTCGGTACTGTGCCTTTTATTCATATCGGTCACCTGTCAATGTTTCTCGCCGCGAAGCCTTACACGGTCGAGCAGATCGTGCTTTTCCTCTGTCGAGAGCAGTTCGTCCAGCATCGGGTACAGATAATCCGCCTCACGCCGGTCGTGGTGACTGACGATGCGCAAATAGAACGACTCACGGTCGAGCAGCTGCAGCAGCATTCGCTCGGTTTCCTCGGCGGCGGCGATCTCGGGGACGGTCTGCTTAAATAGCTCGATGTACGATCGCATCTTCTCGTGATCGTCGTAATACAGCTTAGGCGCTCCGGCGGCGGGAAAGTCAACCCGCTCGGCGTAGACCGGCAGCAGTATCTCTTCCTCGTCAGCCATATGACTCAACAGCGTCGACTCATAGGCTCGCAGCAACCCTAGAGCTTTTTCAAAATCGAAGTGAAGCAATGCCTTTTGATGCTCGAAGAACAGTTCGTCGATCACCTTGTGGACCTTCATTAGCGCGATGACAGTGGACATAGTTTATCTTTCACCGATCACTTCATGATCAGCGGTACCCAACCCGTCCTCATCTTACGCGCACCTACCTCGGTATGTGAACCCTCCCATACCGCAAAAGCGACCTGCGATGGCGTCGCGGCCGAGAACCCCACGGGCAGCGGTCGCGTGATAACGACGGCCCAGCCTTTGGCGGTCTTGACGCCTTTTCCCTTCGAGACGGCGTTCGGGGCGGGCGACAATGTGCTTGGCCCCTCGGCGATCAGGTCTTCTACGGGCTGGTCACGCGGGCCCGCACGGCGGTTGCCCAACGCCCTCGCCGGAGCATAACGCAGTGCGGCCTCAGCCTGTGCCTGCGGGTTGGCCTCAAGCGGCTTCGCCTCTGACGGATAATGATCGACCGTCGCGTTTGGGTAAAGTGCATTGATTGTGTCCGCACGGCCCTCGACGATCGCCTGCCAGTCGGCTCGCCAGAAAGATATTTCGACATTCTTGCCGGCCTCTCCCATTTGCGGGGCGGGCACATTCGGGTCGATCTTCGCGGGAAACTGTACGGCGCAGCCGTCGATAAAATGTTTCGGGCCGGGCGTGTCGCTTTGCGTCGCGTCGATCCACTCGAGGCGAACCGCCAACTCCGTTCCGTTTGTCATCGCCTTGACATTGACCTCAGTTGTGGACGGTTCCATCAGCCTCGGGTCGACCAGGTCCTGCAGGATCATCTTTGAGGTATGCAATGAGACCGGGTCCCAGGCCGAGGCATTTGGGTCCAGAGTGATCTCTTTTACCTGTGCGACATTGACCTCGGCGGTCGGCGTCTGAATTCTCGCGCACGCCGCGGCTATCAATAAAACGAAAAATAATAACGATACAAGTGATCGCATCTTAGAATCCTCCTCACGGGCAATTCGTACGCGTGATCTGATAGACCTTGTCATATGCCGGGCGAATGTGTACCGGTTCCTTGAAGGGAACGTTAACGAGTTCCTTACCGTTCTCGTCCATCCCGATCGCTTTGTCGCCGACACGCTTCCATTTTCGGACGATCGCCTCAGTCGATCCGAAAAGACCGAGAAGGCTCGTGAGATCCTGGTCGTTGGGTGCATTGCGGTAGATCTCAATGGCCTTCTCGGTTCCCGGACCGAACATCTGCCGTGTGAACGCGGGCGGCACATGGATCGGCGGTATGTAATACACATTCGGCTCGAGGCCAAACTGCGGGAATAGCGGCAGGGCAACTTTCTTGATATGAACGAGATAGTCGATCGGGTTATCGGCCTGAGCTTTGTCCGGCGTGTTGATAAAGCCGGCGATACGGATCTTGCCGATACAATTGGCAAAACACTGCGGCGACAGGCCTTGCTCGATCTTTGGGAAACAGGCGATGCACTTCTCGGACGTCGAGGTCATCGGATTGAAGAAGACCTTTTTGTACGGACATCCGCGGACACATTCCTGATAACCACGGCAGCGATTTTGGTCGACCAGAACAATTCCATCCTCGGGCCGCTTGTAGATGGAACCGCGTGGGCACGACGCCAGACATCCGGGATACGTGCAGTGATTGCAGATACGTGCCATGTAATAAAACCACGCCATAGCGTGCGGCACCTGCATACTTGCTCCGTGTTCGACACCGCCGGCACAATCGTCCTCGCCGACGTTGGGATACGCATAGTCCTGATCGTCGGGCCGCCAGCCGAGCACACGCTCGCCCGCCGGGGCCGACTCAAAGATCGTGCTGCCCTTATAAACGTGCTGGCCATTCTCCTCGCCCCAGTTTTGCCCGTCGAGCAGATTAAGTAGATTGAGATCCCATGCGAGCGGATACGAACCGTAGGGCTTGGTCTCGACGTTGTTCCAGAGCATGTATTCCTGGCCCTTGCCCGACGTCCACGTCGTTTTGCACGCCAGCGTGCAGG
>CAYSMU010000395.1:1159-3597 GCA_964432145.1 uncultured Chloracidobacterium sp. | reverse complement strand
GACGAAGTGCTGCGGATAGCACAGGACCGTTATCGGTTCGGGTTGACGACAATGACCGAGGTGATACGGGCAGAGGCCGCGGCGATCAGGGCGAAGCACAGCCTCCTTGGGGCGAGATACGAGTATTACATTTCTTACGCGGCCGTGCTGCTGGCAACAGGCCGGCTGAGCGACGTTCGGCTGTTCTATTAATTGGTGAAAGTATGATGAGGAAATTTGCACTCGTGGGCATCGCATCTTTGGCGGCTATCGCGGCAGGATGCTCCGAGAAAAGGAGCACCGAAGCGAACTCGCAGCCCGTGACCGAGGTCAAAAATGTTGCGATCGTGAAGGTCAGCCGTTCGTCGATCGAGGATTTTTACGAGGCTACGGGCACGATCAAGGCTAAGACGACCACGCAGGTCTCTGCAAATATGATGGGCCGCATCCTGTCGTTTCCTGTTTCAGAGGGCGACAACGTCACACGCGGACAGACCCTCGTCGAGATAGACAGCAGCGAGAGCAGGGCTCAACTAGCAAAGGCACAGGCGGGATTGCAGGAAGCACAGGCCGCGCTTGTCGAGATCGCCCGCTCCGTTGACAGTGCAAATGCCGGCGTCCGAACGGCGGAAGCCAACAAAAAGCTCGCGGAGACCACGTTTGCCCGATACAAAGAGCTGTATAACAGAAGATCCGCAAGTGCTCAGGAATTCGACGAAGCTCAGTCACGGCTGAACGCGGCGACGTCAGAACTTGACCGTGCCCGTGCGAATGTCCAGGCGATCCTCGCAAAGAACAAGCAGATCAACGCACGGATCGACCAGGCAAAAGCAGACATCGCAAACACAAAGGTTTATCAAGGCTATTCGCGGATCACGTCGCCAGTGTCAGGCGTTGTCGTAAAGAAATTTGCCGAGGCGGGTGCGACAGCCGCTCCGGGCGTGCCGCTGCTTTCGATAGAAGACAATTCGCAGTACCGGCTCGAGGCGGCCGTGGATGAATCGCGTTCGAGATCGGTCCGCATCGGTGGCCGTGTAAATGTGACGATCGACGCGCTTGGCGGCGGCGAAGTGATGGGAACGATTGCCGAGATCCAGCCGACTGCCGATGCCGCCAGCCGCACCTACACCGTCAAGATCGACCTGCCGGCAAATCCTGCATTGAGGACGGGCCAGTATGGGCGAGCCCGATTTCCGGTCGCTCAGAAAGAGGCGATCACACTGCCGCAAACGGCGATCGTCCAACGCGGCCAGCTTACAGGCGTTTACGTGGTCGGCGCGGACGGCAAGGTATTTTTCCGCATCGTGACGACGGGCAACACCTCGGAAGGAGCGGTCGAGATCCTCTCGGGCGTGTCCGAGGGAGATGAGGTCGCGGGTTCTGACACCGAGCGGCTAACCGACGGAGTAAAGGTCAGGTAATGAGATGAATCAGATCGGCATCGCCGGCAAACTCGCCGCCGCCTTCATCCAGTCGAAACTTACGCCGCTCATTATTGCGGCATCGGTCCTGCTCGGGCTCGGTGCGGTCGTGCTGCTGCCCCGCGAAGAAGAACCTCAGATTATCGTACCGATGATCGATGTGATGGTCCAGATGCCGGGCTCGTCCTCGAAAGAGGTCGAGGAACGCGTGACCCGGCCGATGGAAAAGCTCCTCTGGGAGATACCCGGCGTCGAATACATCTATTCGACATCTTCGCCCGGAATGTCGCTGGCGATCGTGCGGTTCAAGGTCGGCCAGAATGAAGAGGACGCGATCGTCCGGCTCAATCAGAAGCTCTCGGCTAACATAGACCTCATTCCGCAGGGAGCGAGCATGCCGCTGGTCAAGCCGCGCTCGATCGACGACGTACCGATCCTTGCGCTGACGCTGTCGAGCGCAAAATATGACCACTTCACATTGCGGCGGATCGCCGCGCAGATCACTGACCAGATAAAGGAAGTAACAGACGTCTCCGATGTAGAGATCATCGGCGGCCAAAGGCGGCAGGTGCGCGTTTTGCTCGATGACAGTCGGATGTCATCGCGCGGAGTCGCACCCGCGGCCATCATCCCGATGCTTCAGCAATCGAACCAGCAGCAAGCATCGGGATATCTCTCGTCCCAAAACCGGGAGGTGATCGTCGAGACCGGCAGTTTCCTCAACTCCGCAGAAGATGTCGGAAACGTTGTCGTCGGCGTCTTTGGCGACCGGCCGGTTTACTTGCGTGACGTCGCCACAGTAGTCGACGGGCCGGAAGAGCCGGCAGACTACGTGATGTACGGCCAGTCCGAGGGCGGCATCGAGCTCGCCGTAACGATCGCCGTCTCGAAGCGAAAGGGAACGAACGCGATCGACATCGCCCATCAGGTGATCGAAAAGGTCGAGTCGCTCAAGGGTACCTTTATTCCCGGCGACGTGCGGCTAACAACGACCCGCGATTACGGCGAAACAGCGGCTGAGAAATCGAACGAGCTGCT
>CAYSMU010000395.1:0-1149 GCA_964432145.1 uncultured Chloracidobacterium sp. | reverse complement strand
CCTTCACATGATGATCGCGATCGCTTCGGTCTCGCTGCTGATACTGCTCGTACTGGGCGTTCGCGAGGCCGGGATAGTCGCGATCGCGATACCGGTAACGCTGGCGTTGACGCTCGCGGTCTTTTATTTCTACGGCTACACCTTAAATCGCATCACGCTCTTTGCGCTCATCTTCTCGATCGGCATTTTGGTGGACGACGCGATCGTCGTCGTCGAGAATATGACGCGCCACTACGCCCTGCCCGAGAACAAAGGCCGTCCGCTCGTCGAGGTCGCCATTCAGGCGGTCGACGAGGTCGGCAACCCGACGATCTTGGCGACGTTTGCGGTAATGGCCGCCATTCTGCCGATGGCATTTGTTGGCGGGCTGATGGGCCCGTACATGCGGCCGATACCGATCGGGGCGTCGGCGGCGATGGTCTTCTCGATGCTCGTCGCCTTTGTCGTGACGCCGTGGGCGAGCCTCAGAATGCTCAAACGCGGTACCTCGCACGATCACGGCCGCGAAGGCTTTACAACGCGGCTCTACCGAAGGTTCATGCACGCGATCATCGCGGAGCGGGCGTGGAGATGGGCGTTTCTCGCCGGTGTCGGCCTGCTCCTGCTCGGGTCGATGTCGCTCGTCGCTCTCAAATTCGTCAAGGTCAAGATGCTGCCCTTCGACAACAAGAGCGAGTTTCAGGTCGTGATCGACATGCCCGAGGGTTCGACACTCGAACAGACCGCCGCGGTCACGCGCGAACTTGCAACCAATATCGGCACGGTCCCCGAGGTCGTGAATTACCAGATGTACGTCGGCACAGCAGCCCCGTACAATTTCAACGGCCTTGTCCGCCACTATTTCCTGCGGCGCGGCCCGAATGTTGCCGATATCCAGGTCAATCTGCGTTCAAAAGACGATCGCGCTGATCAAAGCCACGACATTGCAAAGCGAGTGCGCCCCGCACTGCAGCAGATCGCATTCAAATACGGCGCCAACGTCAAGATCGCCGAGGTTCCGCCCGGCCCGCCAGTTTTACAGACCATTGTTGCCGAAGTTTACGGTCCTACCTATGAGAGACAGATCGAGATCGCAAGCAATATCCGCGGCATTCTTGAAAGTACAGACGGCGTCGTGGACGTCGATTGGTACGTCGAGGACAACCAGGC
>CAYSMU010000394.1:0-3604 GCA_964432145.1 uncultured Chloracidobacterium sp. | reverse complement strand
AGCCATGCAACTTTCTTCTCATGTTTGTATTGATGGTCTGCTTCGCTCCGATGCTTTTGGGTCAGACGGAAAGTTTGGTAGAAGTACCAGTGACGATCTCCGATATGGCTGGCAATGTTCTAAACGAACTCGGAAAAAGCGAGCTTTCGGTGACGGTTGACGGCAAGCCAGTTTCGGTCGTATCGGTTGAGAAAGAGACTCTGCCATTGCTCTATGTCATAGCGGTCGATAACTCCGGAAGTATGAGACAGCAACTTGGCGAGATCGTGGCGACCGCCAAGGCCCTCGTTGCGATGAACAGCGATTCGGAGCGAGCGGCCCTGATGCGTTTTGTAGGACGCAAGCAGATACAAATGACAGGGACCTTCACTACCGACCAGCAAAAACTCAATAGGGTAGCTGATAATTTCTACGTCGAAGGCGGTCAAACGGTCATTATTGACCCGATCTTCATGTCTGCCAAGGTTTTTGCTGCAATGCCGACAGGCGGCGATTTTGCGAAAGGGGTGGTTGTTATCTCTGACGGCGAAGATCGAGATAGCGAGGCTAAGCTTGAGCAGGTGTTCGAACTAACTCAGAAACATAAGGTGCGGGTTTATTTTATTGGGCTTTTTGAAGAACTTCAGTCGGCGTCTCGTGGGGACGCGAAGAAACTGATCCTTAACCTCACCACCTCTACAGGCGGATATGCGGTCTTTCCAAAAAAGAAAGGAAACCTTCCTGAGGCGGCCAAGGCGATCGGCACGGCGCTTCGGAGCCGACTTATCGTGAAGTTTCTGGTTCCGGTCGAGTCAAAAAGAGGATCAAGGATCGAGATGCGACTAGCGAAGGAGTCAACTCGGAAAGACCTTAACTTCTCGTACAATCCGGTTTATTGACGGATGCCTTTTGAGCAGTATGGCTCCGCCGATCGAGGTAATTATCAATGCCGGTTCCGGCAGCGTGTTAGAGGGCGAGACGGATAAGACGCTGGCCGAGAGGTTCATCGCGCATGGCGTGCGGGCGAATGTTCGGCTTGCCGGGAGCGGTACCGAGATTGTCGAACTGGCCCGGGAGGCCGCGGCCGGCGAGGCTGAGATCGTAGTTGCCGGCGGAGGCGACGGGACGGTCAGCGCCGTTGCCGCGGAGGTGTACAAGACGGGAAAAACGCTCGGGGTATTGCCGCTCGGCACGCTCAACAACTTCTCGAAAGATCTGGGTATCCCTCAGGATCTGAAAAAAGCGACGACCGTCATTGCCGAAGGCAATATGGTCGAGGTCGATCTCGCAGAGGTCAACGGCCGGATCTTCATAAACAACTCAAGTATCGGCCTTTATCCGCGAATGGTCATTCGCCGGGACCAACAACAACAGCGACTCGGCTACGGAAAATTGCGAGCCGCGTTTTGGGCAAGTCTCCGTCTCTTTCGCCGCTCGCCTTTTCTGAAAGTTCGCATAGAACTCGACGGCAAGGTCTTTGAACGAAAGACGCCCTTCGTCTTTGTCGGTAATAATCGGTATGAAATGGACCTTTACAATATTGGACGGCGGCCCAAACTGGATGGCGGTAAGCTTAGCCTGTATTTTCTTCACCGTGAGGGCCGGTGGGGTGTGATCTTGCTTGTTTTTCATACACTTACGGGCCGCATCAGGCAGTGGCGCGATTTTGAGGAGGTCCTGACCGATTCGGTCACGATCCAGACGCGGCGAAATCGTTTGCTCGTGGCATTCGACGGCGAGGTCGGGCAAATGGAATCTCCGCTGAAATATACAACGATCCCGCGGGCCTTACGCGTGATCGCTCCCGAGCCAAATGAATCCGATGCGTAAGATCGCCCACATTTCTGATATACACTTCGGAAAGGCCGACCCGTCGGTCGTGGACCGACTGGCTGAGGCGGTCTGTGCCCTCGAACCCGACGTTGTCGTCGTTTCGGGCGACCTGACGCAGCGCGCCAGGACGAAGCAGTTCATTGAGGCACGTGCTTTTCTGGACCGTCTGCCGACGCCCCGGATAGTGGTGCCCGGTAATCATGATGTGCCTCTTTATAACGTAATCAATCGATTTGCCCGTCCACTGGACAAATATAAGAAATACATCACGCCCGACCTCGAGCAGGTTTACGTCGATGACGAACTCGCGATCGTCGGGGTAAATACGGCACGTTCATTCACCATCAAAGATGGCCGTATCAGCGACGTGCAGGCTGGGGCGATCGCCGCTAGGTTTGAGGATCTGGACAAAAGGCTGATCAAGATCGTCGTTACACATCATCCTTTCGACGTTCCAGCGGGGAGCGATCACAGCATTGTCGAGCGTGCGCAAAAGATAATGCCCGTGATCGCGGCCTCGGGCGCGGATATCTTTCTGTCCGGCCACCTTCACGTGAGCCGCATCTCGAGTTCGGCTCATCGATACGAATTACCCGACGGCAGAGCGTTGCTGATAATTCAGGCCGGCACCGCCGCGTCCACAAGAGGCCGCGGCGAGGCAAATTCGTTCAACTTGATCGAGATCGCGAGTCCTGCCCTAACCGTTACGCGATTTGAGTGTGAAGATAAGGAAACCGGATTTGTGCCCGTCAACAGCGAGCCGTTTGAACGCACCCTGAGCGGCTGGTCGCGATCTTTACTCTCAAATTCGTCATGAGATGAGCCACGCGGGCCAAATTCATTATTTCGGGACTATAGAATAAGATATTGCTAGATGAACAACACACCAGAGCAGGAAAAGAGCGGGCTCAAGGAAAAGATCACGGGATTTGGGCAAAAGATCATCGGCGAGATCGAGGAATTTGGCGGTGTCCTCACCGGTGACCCAATGACCGTTGCCGAAGGCGAACTCAATGTTAAGGTCGGCGACATTCGCGAAGACCTCGAAGAAACGATGGAGCCGGAACCCGAGGCGTAACCGGACGGCATATTTTTTTAGAGCACCATATGGAAGCTGTGACTCAGCGATCAGAGTTTGTTTTGCCGCGCCGGATGCGCGGTCTTCAGCCGACGCTTATTCGTCAGTTCTTCGAGCGTGCCTTGCCCGATTCGATCAATTTCGGGCTAGGCGAGCCCGATCTGCCGACGCCGGATTTTCTGCGTCGGGAATCAGCCCGCGTGGCCGTCGAGGAACAGAACGGCTACACCTCGCATCCCGGCATTCCCGCACTCCGCGATAAGATCGCCGAGCAATATCCCCATCTCAGTTTGCCGCGGACGGGCGTTGTCGTAACCTGCGGCTCGCAGGAGGCGATGACCGACGCATTTATGTGCGTAATAGATGTCGGCGACGAAGTTTTGCTGCCTAATCCGAGTTTCCCGGCGTACGACGCGTGTACGCGGATCGCACAGGGCGTACCGGTTTATTACCGGATGCCGGCTGGAGAAGACTTTGCCTTCGACATCGACGAATTCAAGGCCGGCATAACGCCGAAAACCAAGGCAGCCGTCGTCATCTCGCCGTCAAACCCGACGGGCAAGATACTGACCGAGCAGAATTTACGCGACATCGCCGACGCACTCGACGGAACGGGCATCTGGTTGATCTCGGACGAGATCTACAGCGACCTTTATTTCGGCGAACGGCCGCAGTCGGCGAGTGAATTTTACGACCGGACCATCATTGTCAGCG
>CAYSMU010000393.1:0-3605 GCA_964432145.1 uncultured Chloracidobacterium sp. | reverse complement strand
GCTTCGGTGTTAAAGACAACTTTCTTTAGATCGATCGTCTTTTCGTCAGCAAACAACAGATAGAAATACTTGAACGTCTCAGCCAGCAAAAAGCTGTGCATGTAGTCTGTCTTTTCCTTTGTGACGACACTCCGCAGGCCCGCGTATGCAACGTCGTGGCGGCAGTGTTTAACGAAATCGCGCCACATCTGCTCACCCATCTCGAGAGACTTCGGGTCTTTGGTCTTCTGGTAGAGAATGTACGTCGATTCGACGATCTCAGGCCGAAGCGGATAGCCGGCGTGCTCTACCTTTCCGGTCCTGTAGTTGTAGACCTCGGGTTCGATACCGTGGACCTGCCACATCTTGAACATCGAATCCTGCAATGCCCTGGCACGATTAAGATCACCGTCAAGAGCAAGAAGGCCCGGAAAGAACGCGTCAAGTGCTCCCGTTGTGGTCTCAGTCCGCTTGCCGGTATTCATATCCGCATGGCCGTACCAAAGATCGCCAACCCTGACGCTGCCGGTGCGATTAAGGGCCGTCATATCCGTACCCTCATCCGCCAGATAAGAATGGACCTTTCCGATCGAATCTTCCCACATGTCACGGCATTCGCTGTCGCCGAAAAGGATCGAGCATTTGAGCAGGTATTCGTAATAGCTGTCGATCTCAGCCGAGACATGACTATCGGGATTGGTCCATTTGCCCGTCTCGACGTTGATGTTCGTACCGACGAGGCCGATCGGCGAACGGCGCTTGTAGGTCTCGACCAATGCACGCTTTGCCTTGTCGTAATAGATCGGTTTGCCCGTCAGTTTGCTAAGTGTGCCAAACTCGATCAACAGCGTTCCCGTTTCCGCAGGGTTTGAAACCGGGCCGCTGGTTTTGCCGGTTTTCAGGTTGACGTTCTTGTACGGCAGCCCCGTCGGAGAATCAAAAACGGGCAGCAAACGGGTTCCGAGATCGTCCGCAAGGGCGAGCAGCTTTTTATCGCCCGTCATCTGATAGCTGGACAAGAGGCCGCCGAGTATCCGGATCACGATCTCAAAATTCTGGACCGAGATGTCCTTGTCGAACGAGAGATTCTTCGTAATGTACTCGCGGGTCGAATCAGCCTCTTTTTTGAAGCCAAGCAGGTACAGCGAGTCGAGCGAATCCACCGGCGTCATCAACACCGGCGTCCCGTACCAGTCGCGGCACGTTTTTGTCAGCGGCTTGAGATCGTCATGTCCCCAGCAATGCTGCTTATAGCCGTTCCAGGCGTGGAGAAATTCCGTCTTGACACTCTCTGCTAGCCTCTTTCGGTCAATGCTTGGATCAGGGGTTTGACCGAAATAACCTATTCCACCCAACGTCGCAATAAAAAATATCGAAACAAGAAGCTCTCTATTTCTATTCATCATATTGATCGCTGTCGTCGAAACTTCCTTCGATTCTTGGCTCGCACGTTTCGTATTCTAGAACCCCATCATTTTCAAGGGCCCAAAGATGGTCACAAATTGCACCATAGTCGGACTCGCTCGGTATGTCCAGGGCTATCAATATCTCGTTTGCCCTCTCATAACTTAGACCCAGTTTGCAAATTTCCTCAAGTAACTGAAGTTGAGAGCGGTGGTCCAGGTTTTTCTTGAAATATAATCGAAGCGTCCGATTTCCACTTGGACGAACAACTTCGCGAACCTCAGGCTTCAAGGTTGGATCTAGCGAAACTGCCTTAACGATATCGCCCCAATTCAGGCCGTAAGCATAAAAAGGGGTGTTTCTTATTTCATACTCGTCATTCTCGAGCGGTTTTGCCCATATTGACTCGCCGCTAATTGCCCAGTGGTTCGGCAAATCAATAAACACCTTCACTAATCCTTCTTCGCTTTCTTCACTCATTCGTTGCCGATATTAGTTCTACCTACCAACGCATGGACAGGGTTGTACGAATGTCGCTTTGCTGTCAAATTTCTCAAACTAAGTAAAAAATAGTCACGAATGCACAAATAGAACTTAATTCGTGCATTCGTGCCGAGACTTCCTATTCGCTTTCTACTTTTGGAGCAAGACCGGATCGCCAAACCCAAGCTCCTTGAGCCTTGGCAACTGCGTCTTTGCGTCGCCAACGAAAAGCCATATCATACGATTCGGATCGAGATACTTCGCCGAAAGGTCCCTGATGCGTGCGATCGTCATGTCTTTTACGATCTGCTCACGGCCTTTGATATAATCGGGCTTCCATCCGTATTTACTGATATTCTCGAGCATTCCGAGCTTTGCACCGGCGGTTTCGAATGCACGGGCGTTGCTCTTGATCAGGAAACTCTTGGTCGTGTCAAGGTCCCTGTCAGAGTAATTCCTGCCATAGTTCTCGAGAATGCTCTTGACAAGTTGCGCGGACTCCAACGTGACGTTTGCTCTAACTCCGCTCTGGATCATGAAGGTTCCCGAGTCGCGCGAACCCGAAAAACCCGATGTAATTCCGTATGTGTAGCCCTTTCCTTCTCTAAGCTGCTGGGTCAACTGCGACGCGAATCCGCCGCCGCCGAGAATGTAATTAGCAACCGTTGCGGGATAGAAATCGGCATTTGTCGCCGGGAGTGCCGGATAGCCAAACCTCAGGACTGACTGCTTTGCATCGGGCACATCGTAGAAATATACTTGAGACCTGGCCGGCGGCGAAGGCATTTTGTAAACCGGAATGTCGACTTTTTTTGCCTTCCAGCGACGGGCAATTCCCTTAAGCGACCCAATTATCTTCGCCTTATCTACCGCTCCGACAACATGCATTCTGGCAACCGACGGCGAGATATTCTTAGAATAATAAGCCTTTAGATCGTCGAGAGTGATCGCATCTACAGTTTGGGCCGTGCCCAGAATGCTGCGCGAACGCATATTCGCCTCGCCGAAAACAAGCTTGTTGAACTGCATGGCTGCGATCGCATTCGGATTGGCCCTCTGCTGCTGAATCTGGCTCTTGACACCCTGCTTGATGAGATCAAATTCCTTCGCATCCCAACGCGGCTCGAACAGGATCTCCTCGACGAGTGCTGATCCGAACATCCTCGGTCGATGCAAATACGTTGATCGCGGACCCGAGCTGATCGATAGCCTCCTCGAGTTCCTGCGGGGTCTTTTTCGCAGTTCCCTGCGTCATCATGCGTGCCATCATGTTGGCAACGCCGACCTTGTTCATATCGTCAAGCAACTGTCCGCCATCGATAACGATCTCAAATTGGACCAGGGGCACCTCGGTGTTTCGAATCCCGTAAAGGCGAAGGCCGTTAGCAAGCCTATCCTGCCATACAGCCGGGATCTTTACCTGTGGTGTGGGACCATACGGCGGTTCCTTTGTGCGGTCGAATGAAGAAGGCGTTCGGTCATATTTGGCCTCGATCGTGGGATCAACTGGATCCTCGGCTCCCTGGACGATCTTTTCCTCAACGACCTCGGCTTTTTTAGAGCCGTCGAGAGCGAGTTCGACCTTGCCCCTGGCACGATGTCGCCGATGCGTACCGCACTGTGCGCGCCGAGCTGCGCGCCTACGGCGGCAATCTCGCGCGCAAGAAGGAACTGGTGGCGCTCAACAAGACCGACGCCATGACGCCTGAGGACATCGAGGCCAAGCGTACCAAGCTCGC
>CAYSMU010000392.1:0-3613 GCA_964432145.1 uncultured Chloracidobacterium sp. | reverse complement strand
CATTTTGGAATCACCTTACAAATGTGTAAAATCGGCGAAGCAATCCACTCCGCACGAACTCTATGCCTTTGCTCGAAATGCGAAATATCGTCAAGGAATTTCCGGGCGTTCGAGCGCTTGACGGAGTCAGCTTTACGCTCGAGGCCGGGGAATTTCACTCGCTCGTCGGCGAAAATGGGGCAGGCAAGTCGACGCTGATGAAGGTCCTCTCGGGCGTGTATCCTGAGGGTACGTTTGACGGTGAGATATTGGTCGACAATGCGGTTCGGCACTTTAGCGGGATACGCGATTCGGAAAGAGCGGGGATCGCGATCATCTTTCAGGAACTCTCGCTCGTCAAGGAATTGACCGTCGGCGAGAACATCTTTCTCGGCAAAGAGCCGTCGAGATTTGGCGTTATCAACTGGTCCGAGCTTTACCACAAGGCGACCAAGTTGCTGCAGGAGCTGAACTTACCTATCGATCCGCGTGTAAGTGTCGGCAGCCTCGGCATCGGCCAGCAGCAACTTGTCGAGATCGCCAAAGCGTTGAGCCAGGACGCGAAGATCCTCGTTCTCGACGAGCCGACCGCGGCCCTCACGGAATCTGAGGTCGAAACGCTCTTCGGCATACTCAAGTCGCTGATCGCGAGAGGCGTCGGGATGATCTACATCTCGCACAAGCTCGACGAGGTCTTCAAGATGAGTGACCGGATCACCGTGCTGCGCGACGGCCGAACGGTCTCGACGCACGCGGCCAGTGAGATAACTAAAGACGGCGTTATTGCCGAGATGGTCGGCCGTGAGGTCGGCGATATCTTTCCTGACGCGACGCATGAGCGAGGTGACCTTGCCCTGAGCGTAAAAGGCCTAACGGCATATTCGCCCGATGATCCGCACAAAAAGGTCGTCGACAATGTTTCGTTCGATGTCCGAAAAGGCGAGGTGCTCGGCATCGCCGGCCTCATGGGTGCAGGCCGAAGTGAACTGCTGATGTCTGTCTTTGGTGCATGGCAGGGCAAATTCTCGCGTGAGATAACCGTCGACGGACGAGCCGTGAATATTGATTCGCCGGCAGATGCGATCCGCTCGGGCGTCGGCTTCGTCACCGAGGACCGTAAGCGTTTCGGCCTGATCCTCGAGCAGACGATCCTCGATAATATGACGCTTGCGGGCCTTCGAAATCTCTCCGGCCGCGTAATTACCAACCGCACTCGCGAAAATATGGCAGCAAACGGCCCGATGAAAAGCCTGCGGATCAAGGCAGGCTCACCGCTGACAGTCGCAAACACGCTTTCGGGCGGAAACCAGCAGAAGGTGGTGCTCGGTAAATGGCTGTTGACCGATCCTAAGGTGCTTTTTCTCGACGAGCCGACCCGCGGCATCGACGTCGGGGCCAAACAGGAGATCTACGCGGAGATCAATAAGCTCGCTAGGGACGGCCTCGCGATCGTACTCGTTTCCAGCGAATTGCCCGAGGTGCTCGGCCTTTCAGATCGCGTGATCGTGCTTCACGAGGGAAGTATGACGGGAGAATTTACCCGGGCGGAGGCCACACCGGAAAAGGTGATGGCAGCGGCGACCGGGAATAACTGACTAGATGGAAGAACCGAAAACACCACGTATCACCGCGGCGACTCTGCGAGCGTATATCATGATCGCCGTTCTCGGAATGATCTGGCTTTATTTTCATTGGGCGACCGGCTACGTCTTTATGACGCCGCGAAACTTGTCGAACCTGATGACTCAGATGTCCGTGACCGGCATAATCGCCGTCGGTATGCTGATGGTCATCGTCTCAGGCAACATCGACCTGTCAGTCGGTTCGGTCGTCGGATTTGCCGGTGGAATTACCGCATTTTTGATGACGACGATGGGATTTGGAATGCCCGTCGCGATCATTGCGGCAATTGTGGTCGGGGTAGCGATCGGCATATTCCAGGGTGCGCTGACGGCATACCTGAATATTCCCGCATTCATTGTGACTCTCGGCGGCCTGCTCGCTTGGCGCGGAGCGGTCAAATGGCTGCTCGGCGGCAATACTGTTCCTGTTGCTGACGAAACTTTTAAGGCTCTCGGCCAGGGCTATATCGGGTCGGTCGCGGGTTGGGGGCTGGGCGTACTGGCGATAGTGTTCGTGCTATTTATGGCGTATCGCAACGCTCGCTCCGTGAAAGACTATGGGCTAGGCGAAGCGAAATATACGGCCGAATTTCTTAAAGCGATCATTCCGATCGTAGGTGTCGTCGCTTTCGTCTGGGTCATGAACTCGTACGAGCTCAACGGGGTGTATGTCGGTGTGCCGGTGCCGGTTCTGATACTCGTCGCTGTGGCTCTGCTCGGTGCTTTTTTGACCAACTCAACGGTATTCGGCCGATATCTGTATGCGATCGGCGGTAACGCCGACGCCGCACGGCTTTCGGGTATCAACAACAAACGCAATATTCTCAAGGTTTACGCGCTTCTCGGTGCGTTGACGGGCGTGGCTTCACTCATCTTCACCGCCCGCGTAGGCAGTGCAGCTCCGGACGCCGGCGTTCTCAAGGAACTCGATGCGATCGCCGCCTGCGTCATCGGCGGGGCCAGCCTGATGGGCGGACGCGGAACGATCTTCGGTGCCTGTCTTGGGGCTCTGATCATGGCAAGCTTGGACAATGGCATGTCACTGCTCAACGTCCGCGATTTTATGCAGGACATCATCAAGGGCTCGATACT
Organism: uncultured Chloracidobacterium sp.; assembly: GCA_964432145.1. GTDB lineage: Bacteria > Acidobacteriota > Blastocatellia > Pyrinomonadales > Pyrinomonadaceae > OLB17. Next base: position 920 of record CAYSMU010000392.1, on the reverse strand, counting down.
TGTTGCTGCCGTCGGCCTCGATATGGTAGGCAGGAAGCAAAGCTGAAGTTACCCTCAATTTCTAACATGTTTCAATAAGTGTGACCTAAGTCATACTCTTAATCTCTTTCATCCAATAGAAATAAAGTAGATGCCGCGGGGACCCGCAGTGCCGATATTGGCTCTGCGGGGTCGCGATGTGCAATTTACTAAGCAAGGAGAAAATAGCTTCATGTCCCCCAATACATTGATGACGATCGGCCAGCAGTTCGAAAGGCGCTCGTGGGCCGAGCCATGGAAGATAAAAATGGTCGAGCCGCTGAATATGATCAGCCGCGAAGAACGCGAAACGGCGCTCACCCAGGCTGGATTTAATACATTTTTGCTCAGGTCCGACGACGTTTACATCGATCTTTTGACCGACAGCGGAACCGGTGCGATGTCAGATCGCCAATGGGCGGGAATGATGCTTGGCGACGAGGCATACGCAGGCAGCCGAAATTTTTACCACCTCGAAGCCGCAGTACAAAAATTCTACGGATACAAATACATTGTGCCGACCCATCAGGGCCGCGGTGCGGAACATCTGATCAGCCAGGTCTCAATAAAGAAAGGACAATACGTTCCAGGAAACATGTACTTCACGACGACTCGCTTGCATCAGGAACTGGCGGGCGGTATTTTCGTCGATGTCATCATAGACGAAGCTCACGACCCGCAGATATTGCACCCGTTCAAGGGCAACATCGATCTCGACAAACTTGAATCGCTCATCAAACGCGAAGGCGCAGACAATATCGCCTATGTCAGCGTTGCCGGAACCGTCAATATGGCAGGCGGCCAGCCAGTCAGCATGGCGAATATCAGGGCGCTTCGCGAATTGACCCATCGCCACGGCATAAAGCTTTTTCTCGATGCGACGCGGATGGTCGAGAATGCAT
>CAYSMU010000391.1:1392-3622 GCA_964432145.1 uncultured Chloracidobacterium sp. | reverse complement strand
AACTGCCCTAATGAAGGCGGCCTCTTACGATGATATAGAAAGTGTCAGGGCGTTGATCGCCGCCGGCTCCGAGATAAACGCCAGGAACAAGGATGGCGAGTCCGCGTGGGACCTGGCCTCGAATGACGATGTTCGGGCGATGCTGGTGATTCACGGCGCCAGAACCTCGGATAAGAATTCGGGCGATCAAGTTGAGCCGAAATGAGCGAACCCTGAACTAACGTCGGCTGGATTCCCGCGTTTTCGTGATAGAATGTCTCGGTTTGTGATTACTTCATCCCCCATGACGAGACTATGAAATATTGCCCTGTTTGCGACGAGCGTTTTGACGAAGAGATCATCAAGTTCTGCACCAAGGACGGCACGCCGCTGATCGAAGAAGCGGCTCCGAGCTTTTCGGCATTGCCGAGCGAGAGCGTGACGGAAGATGACGATGAGCTTGGGCAGGAGACCGTGGTCCGCCGACGCGAAGACCTCGGGATGCCGACCGAGCAGGGAGAGCGTTTCGTTATCCCGACCACACCCGCGGAACAGCAGGTCCGGCCGCGAACGGCCCAGGCTTACTATCCGCCACCTCCGCCGCCGTCGAACACGGCAAAGACGGTGATCCTGACCATTCTCGGCACCCTGGCGGCAGTCGGTTTCGGTGCGGGTTTGTTTTGGATATTCTCAGACCGCGAGCCGGCGAATGTGAATATCAACACGAATCCGCCCAACGTGAATATGAATACAAATCTGAACAGCAATATCGGATTTGATTCGAATTTCAACTTCAATACCAACGCTAATTACAGCACCGGCTACAACGGCAACTTTAATTTCAATGCCATCAACGCAAACATAAAGACGCCTTCGCCGACTCAGACACCACGGCCAAGCCCGAGCCCGACCGCATCGCCGACGCCGCGTGAGACCCCAGACGATACGCCGACACCCAGGCCGACCATTTCCCCTCGTCCGGCCAACACGGCATCGCCTGCCGGCACGCCTCGCATCGGACCGCGACCGCCCGTGATGACGTCTAACCGTCCGCCGGGAAACGGAAATTAACCGATCTCCGAGATCGAAGCGTTCAGGGCCCGGACACGTGAATATCGTTGTCGGGCCTTTTTCTTGTGAAGCTCATTTTGCCAGGGACTCGGCCATCTCGACCGCACGCCTCGGGTCGATAACGCCCCAACCCTGGCGATCGGTCTCGTAGTGCGGAAGGCGTTCTGCAGTTGTTATGAGGATCCGCTTAATCTCGGACGGGCCAAGTGAGGGATTCGCATCAAGCATTTGGGCCGCTACTGACGATACTATCGGAGCCGAGAACGAAGTTCCGTCAACATACTTGTAATTCCGCGTGATCACACTCTCACGCCTGATCTTCAGCGTGATTATCTGTCGAATACTATGAACAGGTCGGTCCAGAGCAGCGTCCAGTTCCGGATCTATGCCTTCGTAGTGGCGAATGATCGAATGCAGTTGGCGGTCTTCGGCCCTGTCCAGTTTTTCGAGGAGTTCGGCTTGCTGGGCTGTCGGCGTATTTGGCAATATCGGCGCCGGGATCCAGATCGACGAAGCGATCACCTCCGGCTTTTGCAGGCCGTCGATCGTCGGCCCGTACGACGATCGGTACATGCCGCGTTTCGCCCGGTTGATCGAGTTGTTATCGTCAAGCCCGCCCACGGCAATGCACGATGGAGCACTCGCAGGCGGAACGACAGGGTGATTGGGTAAATGGCCTGCGTTTCCGACGGCACACACAACGGTGATCCCAGCTGAGGAACATTCCTCGACTACCTGCGACAGCGGGTCGTGCAGGTAACTCTGCTCATCGTCACCGCCGGCTGAGATGTTGACAATGCGAATATTGTATTGTTCCCGGTTCTCGAGCACCCACATAAGGCCCTCGAGTATATTTTCGTCTGTGATGCGGCCGGTGCGTGCGAGCTTGACGAGTACGACATCGGCCTCGGGAGCGATGCCGCGGTAGAATCCATTCGAAAGCGAACCGTTGCCCGCCGCGACGACAGAGGTCATCATACCGTGCCAACTGGCGACGTCAGGTTCAAAGAGCGACGACATATCGCCGTCGTCATGGAGCATATTGCGGTACGCAAGTATTCGGTTAACGGGCGTGGTCAGATCGACGTGCGGATAAAAGCCCGAATCGAGAAAGGCGATCGTTACGCCCTTGCCCGTAAAACGCTCATCGGCAACGAGCCGCAGCGGGGTCGAGAGCACG
>CAYSMU010000391.1:0-1382 GCA_964432145.1 uncultured Chloracidobacterium sp. | reverse complement strand
TGGGAGCCATCCTTCTGCACGGCCGCGTCTTTGATGATCTGGTCTTTGGCCCTTTCGAAGAGCCGCTTGCATCGAAGGCAAACTTCGTCAAAATCGTCTGCCCCGGGAGCATTCGCTCGGATCAGCTTCTCGACGTCGTCCTCGATCGATTTCAGAGTGACCCAGCCGTCACGGACCGCCCGCGAACAGACATGACACGCCTCGTCCCCGGCCGCAAGATCGGCGACAGAACGTTTTCTGAGGGGCAAAGTCGCTTCGTGAAGGCTCATCGTTTGGGACTTAAGTTTTTCATAAGCAACAGTTAAAATCAATCACGTTTATGACACGCAAGAAGATCGGTCTCGCACTTTCCGGCGGAGGAGCCCGCGGCTTCTCTCATGTCGGTGCCCTGAAGGTCCTCGTCGAGCACGGCATACCAATAGACATGATCGCGGGAACCTCGGCCGGCTCTATCGTCGGGGCGGCCTATGCCTGCGGAATGACTATCGGTGAGATCGAGCTCATGGCCCAGAAGGCCGGCTGGACCGATCTCGTTCGCCCCTCGATGTCGGTCGGCGGTATGTTCTCAAATGTCCCGCTTGGCCGATTTCTCAAAGGTCACTTTCCGGTAACCAGGTTCGAAGATCTGGCGATCCCATTTTCCGCGGTTGCTTTCGATCTGGCAACTAATGCACAGGTCACGCTCGCATCGGGCGGCGACCTGATCACGGCCATTCGGGCGAGTTGTGCCGTGCCGGGTGTCTTCGCTCCCGTAAAGGATGAGCAGGGCCGAACGCTGGTCGACGGCGGGGTCGTCTCTCCTCTGCCGGTTCAAACGGTGCGGAATATGGGTGCCGATGTCGTCATCGCCGTCGATCTCGTATCGTGCGGGGCAACGTTCCGGTCAAGCTCGAGGACAGGCTTCGGCGTGATGATCCAGGGCGCGCTTGCCCTGCTACGGGTCGTCGCTCGGGGCGAGCAGGGCGGTGCCGATATCGTAATCGAACCGCAGATCGCGCACCTTCGGCCTGATCAGATCAATAAGCGTGAGGAGTTCCTCGCTCTCGGGGAAAAAGCCGCTCTCGACAAGATTGATGAGATCCGCTTGATTATTGAATAAACACTGAGCAAAAACGATAATTTTGATTTGCAAGCTGTGCGCGGCTCGTGCATCATTATTGATGTTTAGTCCTGCTCTCGCGCATCAACGGTGATGCGCCCCGACTCACACGGTTTTGTTCGACGGCGTTAGAGGTTCGAGGGTTGGTTGGCTTTTGGTATTTTGAAGCAGCTCACCCACGAGCGTCCGAAACGCGATCACTGAGGGGCAGACCGTTACTCCAAAGGCATAGATCCGCTTTGAGCTTCTCTAGAAAATTCCTTTCAAATAAGGATCAAGGTTA
>CAYSMU010000390.1:0-3625 GCA_964432145.1 uncultured Chloracidobacterium sp. | reverse complement strand
ACTCAAGGATGTAGATGAGTACAAGTCGTTTGGACTGACTGTAAGATCGGTGGACGACGATAAGACGATCCTTACGCGTTCCGGCCTGGCCGCGTTCGGCAAGGGGGCTAAACGCGGCATTACTATTAATATTCCCGCTAGATCGCTGCAGCGCGCCGATTATGAGGTCAGCCTCTCGGGCGTCGCAGATAATGGGGAAACTGAGGAGATCAAAAAATACTACTTTAGTGTGGATAAACGGTAAGAGTTTTGATAGATATTGACTCGTATAAAACCTGGGCGAATTAGAAGTGAATCCACTATGGCATATCCAAACATTTTTTCGAAAGAAGTATCAGATGGGATCATCGAGCGTCTTAAGAAACTAACTCCCGATTCAGAACGGCGATGGGGTAAGATGGACGTAGCGAAGATGCTCGCCCACTGCAATGTTGCGTACGAGAGTATCTATGAACCGGATAAGCATCCAAAACCGAGATTCCCGATGAATTTAATATTGAGGTTTATTGTTAAGCCGATGGTGGTAGGCGATAAGCCCCCAAAGAAGAACAGCCCGACCGGGCCCCAGTTTATTATCAAATCCGATAAAGACTTCGAAGCTGAGCGGACCAGGTTGATCGGCTATATCGAGAGGACCCAACGGCTGGGCGAGGGCGAGTTTGACGGCAAAGAATCACACTCTTTTGGCGTTCTAAACAAGACACAATGGAGCAATATGCTCTACAAACACCTCGACCACCACCTGACCCAATTTGGCGTCTGACAGGGGACTAACCTTCTACGATCTCCCACGCGTGCTCCGTTTTGAGGATTTTGCTCATCAGAGACGCGTGGACACTATGGCCTGATTTCTCTGCAGTTATCTTGCCCTCGATCGGCATTCCGATGAGAGCGAAATCGCCAATGATATCTAGTATCTTGTGGCGAACGAACTCATCATCAAACCGCAATGGCGTCTCGTTAAGCATCCCGTCGGGAGTCAGTACTATAGCGTTATCGAGCGAACCACCCAGGGCGAGATTTGCCTTTCTCAACATATTTATTTCGTTCGTGAAACCGAATGTCCTTGCCGACGCGATCTCTCGGCCGTAGGAACCGTTCTTGAAAACAAAACTAAGCTTCTGCCGATGAATGAACGGATGCGGAAAGTCGATCACACAGTCGATCTCGAAATTCGGGGCCGGCTCAATAAACATCCTGCGGTCGCCTTGCTCAAACTCGACACGCTCGAGGATCCGAAAGATGTGTCGAGATGCATTCTGCTCGACGATCCCCGTCTTAGCAATAAGTTCAACAAAATCCTCGCTTGAACCGTCCATTATCGGGATCTCGATGTTGTCCAACTCGATAAAACAATTGTCCACGCCTGAGCCTCTCAATGCCGAGAGCAGGTGTTCGCATGTCGAGAGGACGACGCCGCGACGCATCAGCGTTGTCGCGTACGAGCAATGTGAAATGTATTCGACCGACGCCGGAATCTCAAAATTATCAAGATCCGTACGAACGAAAATGTATCCGGTATTTTCCGGGGCCGGCCGGAGTGTCATGTTCACATCGACGCCGGTGTGCAGGCCTACACCTGATAGGCTGATTGGTCTTGAAAGAGTTGTCTGCAGCATTAAATACAAATTGATCTTAAAGTGCCTGCGGCAATTGCTATGCCAACCGTTGCGAGTAGCGGAACTGAACGTTTATTACTGAAACACGTGCAGGTCCATCTTGGCAGATTGCTCAACTGTCGCATCCGCGCCACATTGTTGTGGCTGAATTTACTATTCCCCCATCTCCATTTACAATCTAACTGATCGGTAAGAAATGCCTGTAATCTCTATCTTTTACGGTGTTACAGTGCTGATGTATTATTTCGATAATAAGCGGCACAGGCTTCCGCATAGACATGTCCAACATGGAAGCGATGAAGCCGTTATCGGGCTGCCGGACGGGGAACTGATCGAAGGCTCGCTTAGACGGGCACAGTTACGATTGGTTCTGGCATGGATCGAGATCCACCGGGATGAGTTGATGCAGAATTGGGAATTGGCGATCAGCGGCGAGTCGGTGTGTAAGATAGAGCCGCTAAAATGATTATGACGAAAGTTCTTAAGGCAAAGGCGAACGACGATTTGACGCTCGACCTGAAATTCAGCGACGGAAGTTTGCGTCGATTCGATGCAAAACCGTATCTCGACAAAGGCATTTTCCGCCAGCTGAAGGACATCAACTATTTTAGAAAATTGACTATCGCTTACGGCACCGTCCAGTGGCCGGATGAGCAGGACTTTGCCGCGGAAACCCTTTATATCGAAAGCACAATACTGAATTAAGAACATTTTATGGCAATAGAAACCGCCGGCCAAAAGGCCGCGAAAGTTACCAAGATCCGGATCGAGAATACCGCGTCGTTCCCGCTGCCCAAAGATTACGAGGCGAGCATCAATAAGGTGCTCGATTTTCTACCGATCGAGCAGATACGAGGTGTTGAAAGGATCAAACTTGTCGATTACATCAACGATCCGCGGCTCAAGAACATGGACGTTCCGCTCAAAGGCGACCTGCCCGGCCTTTATCACCCGCGCGTGCAAAATTCCGCTCCGTGGTTCGAGATGTCGATGGGAGCATTGCTCCAGCCGACCGAAGGGTTTGTTAAGAAATTCATGGCGAAAAGCTCATTCAAAGGTAATCTCGCCGGGCTGTTGTTCTCGCTCGCGGGCCAGCATTATTACCTTACCCTTCGGCATTCGGTTAAGAAGACCGGCCTCGAACCGCAGATCCGCCAATACGCCGAAAAGAACCTAAAGGCATGGAGCGAAAAGCAGGCCGAAGGAAGCATTAGGGCGAAACTTTTCAAACCCTTCCGGCCAATACTAGAACGCTGGGCGAAATGGCTCAACAAGAAAGCAGCACAGGCTCAGAAATAGACGCTTATGAACTATTGGATGGTGAAACAGGAACCCACCGCATATTCGTGGGATGACTTCGTTAAAGACGGCAAGACCGATTGGACCGGCGTCCGTAATTTCAAGGCCCGGCTGTTTCTCAAAGATATGAAGAAAGGCGACAAGGTCTATTTCTATCATTCGGTCGTCGGCAAAGAGATCGTCGGCATAGCCGAAGTCTCGAAGGAAGCCTTTCCGGACCCGACGGATACGGCTTGGCATGCGGTCGAATTGACGCCTTCAAAACCGTTGAAGAAACCAGTCACTCTCGAGCAGATCAAGGCAAATCCGGTGCTCGCGAACATTTACCTCGTACGGCAGCCGCGATTCTCGGTCATGCCGCTGACAAAGGATGAGTTCCAAGAGATCCTGAGTATGTCCAAATAGATCGTTCCGCAGGCAGCAGCCTGCTGGTTAACAGTCCGCCGTGGTCACATATGCTGAAGGCTGCCGTCGAATACTATCACCAATTACTTAAGGATCCGGATCTTGCATCGGCGTCGCAACAGATGCTCGACCGCGAGCTTGACCGCTCGAAGTTGATCTTTGGCGGCAGACGCCTGACGCCTTACCTGCGTCCGCATTTCGTTACATCGACAGACTGGGCACGGGTTACGTCGATCTGTGAGACCATTTTTAGCTCGCTTCAAAAAGTAAAGGATGCGGCGGTAGAGAGCGATGAGATCCTC
>CAYSMU010000389.1:0-3640 GCA_964432145.1 uncultured Chloracidobacterium sp. | reverse complement strand
ATCACCGACGCGGTGAAGAAGAAGTAGCCGTGTTCCGCATGACGGTCATGGGCGAGATGGCAGCCTTGGACAATTCGAACGGTTCGGGGAGCTTCGGCCTCGACGAGACGCTCTCGGTCGTGACTTCCGCGGAAACCAACCCCTGTAGCGAGACATCATCCTGAACGTGGACGCCGTGTTTGGCCAGGAGCGTGCCGTCCGCGCCATCGAGTTCGCCCTGGGGATGGATGCGCCGGGTTACCACCTGTTCGCCGCGGGAGGGGACGGATTCGGCAAGCAGACGATCGTGTCGAGCTATAGGCTCGCAAAACGCGGCGGCATCGGCGTCATCAATATGAAGACGACCGAGAAGACCGGCAAGGTCGTCGCTGCGTTCCCGGTCGAGGAAGACAGCGAGATCATGATCATCACGCAGCAGGCTAAGCTCATTCGCCTCGGCGTCGATAAGATCCGCGAAACCGGACGCAGTGCCCAAGGGGTGACTCTTATTCGCTGCGGCGACGACGACTTGGTCACAAGTGCATCGCTGCTGGCGGTGGATGAGGAAGACGAGTAAAGGGTTTAACCGCTAAATACACGGAAGACACGAAATAGGGAATTGCCCTTTTCCGTGTCTTTCGCAATTTTCGCGGTTATTTTTTCCTGGGTTTTCTTCCCAAGATCTTGTAAACAGAATCCAACGCCGTATCGAACGCGTCTGCATCCGTCTGCGGGCTGCACGAGACGGCGCGGTCGTCGATGAATGCGGCAACGCGTGGTTTGCCCTGGCCAACATACACGTCTTTGTAGGGAAAGTGGTGTTTCTCAAGCCATTCGATGATCTTGATCCGCATCTGTCCGGTCGTGAGCAGCGGCATATCGCCGTCGGGGCCGGGATCGCCCGAACAACGGGCAGTAAAGATGATGATGTCAGCGACCTCCGAAAGTTGGCGGGCAAAGCCGACGGCACCGGGCACCGGCGGACCTATGTGATCAAATCCTCGCCACGTCGAATAGGTCGCGATCACGCCGTCGAGATCGAGGCAAACACGCGGACGCTGGGTTATGGCCTTTTTCTTTTTTGGAGTGGGTGCGGCGGTCATTTCACGCCGTTTCTTTGATCCCTTTGCCTTTGGCAGCTTTGCAGGCCTCGTTGCCATCATCGCTTCGATCGCGTCCCCGCCTTCGAGCCATTCGTTCTCGTCGGCAAAGTCGAAATTGTATACCCGCGTATAATGCGGCCGAGTGTGGTGACGGCCCGCGAGTCTCAGTGTGTAGGGCAGGTCGTCGGGGCCGACGGCGCGTTTTGGCGGAAATATTTCCGGCTTTCGAGGCAATCCGAATTCGGCCCAATCGCTCCGAAGATCATCCGCAAAATCGTATACATCCGCCAGGGGGTATTCGTCGTCAAGCAAGACCCATAGATGAAAGCCGCCCTCGCCGTTACTATCAAACACGAGCGGGTCCATTCCTTTCTCTCGTAAACGCCGAGCCCACTCGAAGATCGCGGCCTTGTTGGCCTCTATTATTTCATCCGCGTCGCGCACGTTCTCGTCGTGGAGATCGACATCGACCGCGAACCATTTGCACGTCGCATGATCCGATATAGAATGCAGCCCGATCAGATGAGCAGGGCTGCGGCCCGAGAAGTGGCGTTCGAGCTTGGTCAACGTCACCATATCGGTGCCGAGCTTTCGCCGCTCCTTTATCGGTAGCATCACCACCGAAATTCGATCATTCTTGATCGTGTATTGGCTCCAGACATCCCGCCGATTGACGATCCGTTCCATCGCCCACTCAGCTAGTTTTGGGGCGTAACGTATCCACTCCTCCGCGATCCAGAGAAGGCGTTTGTTACCAGCAAATTCGACGAAAGGTTGGCGAGGCATTATTCCCCTAGTTTCCCCCAACCTCCAATAAAATTTTCCTTCGCCATCCGTTCGTAATGTTTTCGGGCGGCCGATTCGGTCTCGGCGATGCGGATCTCGCGTTGGAGCGGGTCGACGCGGTTGGGCGAAAAATCGGTTAGATAGACGACGTACGCAGGAAACTCGGGCTTTTCTTCCTTGTTGGTTTTCCACAGCAGGAGCTTTCGCACCATCAGCTTGTCCTTCATCGTTTTGGTATAAACCTCGCGTTGCAGGATCTGGCTCGGGGCCGAGGTCGTGTCTTCCGCGCTCTTCTCGGTGGCGATGACCGGCACCATCTCGCTTACCTGTCGAATATTTGCATCTTCGATCGACGCTTCTTTGTCGTCACGTATGCGGACAAATTGCGGGGAGATCACACTTACGAGCGGCATTCGAGACAGTGCGTTGTAGCGTTTGCCGTCCCATTTGAGCACCATGCGATTGACCGGGCCGCCGCGTGAGCTTTCAGTGATCAGGTCGAGGCACGACAGCTCGATGACCGGTCCTGGCTTGATCATTTCGTAGGCGACGTAGTCGTTATTGACGGCGACGTAGTCGGACGGCACAATTAGTTTCCTGAGCGTGCCCGCGATCTCTTTTCGTTCTTCGTCTGTAAATCCCCCGCCTACACGTGTTAGCTCGTGAAACGTCCCGTCATTTCGCACAACGGCGACTAGCAGATCATGCAGTAACCCCTTCCGCTCGTCGCTGCCTTCGCTGTAGCCGATGATCGCGGCATCTAGATTGTGCCGCAGCTTTATCTTGTACCAATTGGCCGTATCATGCTGCAGAACAAGGCCTTCGGAGCCTTTTTCGATCACCCAATCGGCGAGTAAAGCGAGGATCTCGTCGGTCTTCTTTGTCTGCACATGCTCGACGACTTGTACGAGCTTGCCCTTGGCGAACCACTTATCGAGCAGCCCAAAGGCCTTTTTCAAACTATCGATCTTCTCGCCATCGTGCTCGACAACATCAAATACGGCGAGGCCGAGGCGCTCCATATCGGCCTCGGATTTAGGGTTGCGCAGAACGCTGACGACCTGATGAATTCGAAGGCCTTTGCTGTTCTCGGCTTGCATATAGATCTCGCAGCCCAATACGCACGACTTGACCTTGGCGGCCTTAAGCAGCTTTTCGGCCTCCTCAAAACATGGCAGACCAATTCGCACCGTACCGCCGGGATTGACCGAGATCAGCTTTTCGCCGTCAAAGAAAACGAGCGCAAATTCACCGTCATATTTCCGCGTTGCAATATACCCACGTGAAGCCTGTATCCGCGCAATATCCTGTGCCGCAACGGCGCGCATCTTGCCGCTGAGCACTCGTTTATAATCCTGCGCGCGGGCATGCAGCGACGGGTCGGCCAGATGGATCGAGTCGCCGGTGTGGTAATTGCCCTTCTTCTTGGTCAGGCGTGTCTTGTCGAAATCTAGGTTCATTTCTTCTTTGCGGTTTTCGACTGTTCGTCAGCAGTTTTTTTTGATGCCGATTTCGGTTTTGCTTCCGTGCCACCCGCTGACGCAGGTGGTTCCGACATCGTCGGCCGCTTGAGTTCCATATTCGACAACTGCAAGACCAGCAAATAGCTGTCGCCGTCTATACGGCCCTCAAGAAAGGCGTTGTACGGTTTGGCTCCGCGGGTCATGATTATTGGCTGGTCGCCTTTTTCGCCGCCGCGGAGCAGCATCAACGCATTGCGCTCATGCAGTTCTTTTGCCATCTCGAATAGAAAATCAAAAGTCAGGCCATTT
>CAYSMU010000388.1:0-3646 GCA_964432145.1 uncultured Chloracidobacterium sp. | reverse complement strand
AAAGGCCAATGTTTATACCCGTGTGATGTCGGCGATCGACATTCCCCAACTTGCCGAGCCTTTTATTCGCAGGCGGGCCGTCAGGCATCTCGAGAAAAAGCGTGTTGTGATCTTCGCCGCCGGGACCGGGAACCCGTACTTTACGACCGACTCGGCCGCGGCTCTTCGTGCGTTGGAGATCCAGGCCGACGTGATCCTAAAGGGTACCAAGGTCGACGGCATCTATTCGGCCGATCCGGTCAAAGACCCGACGGCATCAAAATTCGACAAGATCACATTCCAGGAGGTCCTCGAAAAGCGTCTCGATGTCATGGACGCTTCGGCGATCTCGCTTTGCAGAGACAACGATCTCCCGATCATGGTCTTTAACATGAGACATGACGGCAATATTGTAAAAGCTGTGTGCGGCGACATGTCGATCGGCACACTTGTAACGAACTAATATGAGCGTACAGGACGTTATCAAAGAGACCGGGCCAAAGATGGACGGTGTGGTCGAAGACTTCAAGCGAAAGCTCAGCAACGTGCGGACCGGGCGAGCGACGGTCGGACTGCTTGATGCGGTCCACGTCGATTACTACGGTGTGCCGACGCCGCTGGCCCAAATGGCATCGGTTGCCGTTCCCGAGGCACAGATGATCACGGTGCAGCCTTGGGATGCGACGCAGTTGGCATCGATCGAGAAGGCCATTATTGCCGCAAATCTTGGCTTTAACCCGTCAAACGATGGCAAGATCATCCGGCTTTCGGTTCCCGCCCTGACCGAGGAGCGGCGCAAGCAATTTGCGAAACAGGTCCATGAGATCGCCGAGGAACACCGCATCGCGGTGCGTAATGTGCGACACCATTCCAACGATCTCCTGAAGAAATTGCTCAAGGACAAAGCGATCTCAGAGGATGAGGAACGGAGTGGGCTCGACGATGTGCAGAAGCTCACGAACACCTATATTTCGAAGATAGATGAGCTAAGTAAGAACAAGGAAACTGAGATAATGAGTGTCTAGAGATTCGGAGCGGTCACATGCCGCTCCGAACTGCTTTTAGCTGGGTATTTCTTTGTTTCAATCACCGACGCGATCCCGTTAAATGCCTGGTTTAGCACCGTCTCGTCAGCAAGGTAGACCAATCGGAAGTAACCCTCTTCCGGTCTGGTGCCGAAACCGGAGCCATGCACGACCAGAACGCCGGTTTCCCGCAAGAGGTCCAGAGCAAAATGCTCGTCTGTCTTCCCATCAAGTTGAGCGACTTTGACCATCAGGTAAAACGCCGCATCGGGCACGGTGCACGATATCCCTTCGATCTCGCTCACGCGACGAACGGCGAGGTCACGCCGGGCCCGGATCTCAGCCATGAACTGTCCGATGAAGCCGTCGTCCTCGGTCAGGGCCGGACGCACGGCGTATTGTGCCGGCGTAGGCGAACACAGACGGCCGCTCGCAAGCTTGCCGATCGCCGCTATCAATCGCGGCATCAGCTCGGCATTGGTGAATCGCATCCATCCGACGCGCCAGCCCGAGAGCATGTGGGTCTTCGAGAGGCTTTCGAGCGTGATGACCGGCACCCGGATATCTTTCGCCAGAACCGCCGCGGAGATCGGCGGGCCTCCAAAACAAAGTTCGCGATAAACCTCATCGCTGATAACGACGAGGTTGTGCTCCGCGGCGATCGCAAGCATTGTCGAGGTCGTCGCGTCGTCGATGACCGCTCCGGTCGGATTGCTTGGATTGATCAGAACGATCGCCCGGGTTCTGGATGTAATAAGCGATCGAACCTCGTCGATATTCGGCTGCCACCTTATTTCTTCGTTAAGCCTGTAGTAACGTGGCTCAGCGTCGAGCTTATTTAGGATCGCATCGTAAAGCGGATAGCCCGGTGCAGGCAAAAGAACCTCGTCGCCTGGATCCAATAGAGCAGTCAGCACGAGGTCGGCCGCTTCCGAGGCACCTGACGTCATTATCACATCTTCGACTGAAGTCACGGCCCCGGTCGAGGCGGCGTAATTAGCGACTGCCTCTCTTGCTTCGAACAGTCCGGCCGAGGACGCGTATCCGGTAAACCCGTCTCGGAGGGCCCTCATCACAGGCTCGGTAACATACGCAGGCGGCAGAAAACCAAACGCCTGCGGGTCGCCTATGTTGAGCGATATGATATCCCGGCCCTCGCGTTTCAACGCATCGGCAGCGGCCACAACATTGCGGATCGCGTACTTGAAATTTGCGGTCCTTGCGGACGGTGAGATCGACATAAAGACGTTAGATTACCTTATGGAAGGCATTTTCTCCAGTTATCAATCCTGAAAATCTCTTGACACCCCTGAGCAAGGTTAATTCCTTTCTATCATTCTCAGTTTGGAGTATATTTATTGCACATTCAATGTGTTTCCAATTCATATGAGATCAATTTCCCGCGTCGTGACGGCCGTCGTCCTGATCGCCTCATTCTTGTCTTCAGCATTGCCTTGCGGCCCCGGCTACATCTCACCGCTGTTCGATACAACCTCCGCACCTGAAAACCCTTACTCGGATTACGCCGCCGGAAACTTGGGTATCATAAAGCCTAAATTTCGCCGTTCTGTGCTTTACGCCGCCTATCGGCACATCGTCGGCAACGGTATGTCCGCGGCCGAGCAGCAGGCGATGATCGAAGTCTGGAAGGCGGAGATCGATAACCGCGACTTTCCTGATGACACCATCGACGCTGCCGTCAAGCTCTGGGTCGGCCAGAGGAAAAAGGCCGAACTCAAAGAGGAAACACCTCCTGACATTTATACCGAACGGGCCTATGGCGGCTACGATTTCTTCCCAAACTGCACAAAGAATGCATTTGAGACCGCCGCCGAGACACTCGCCGATCGTATTGCCTCGTACGGCCCGGCGGACGCCAGCGTGATCAATTGGGTAACCGCTCAGGACCAGGTATTCCTGAATTGCGCCAGCGGCAAGGTCCCGCCCGATGACGCTCCGGTCGGAGCACCAGCCTGGCTCCAGAAGGACCGTGATTATCAAAAGGCCGCGGCCGAGTTCTATTCCCTCGACTACGAGTCAGCAAAACGACACTTCGGCGAGATCGCTCAGGATACCGAATCGCCTTGGGCGGAGACCGCGGATTATCTCGTCGCGCGGACACTGATACGGCAAGCGAGCCTGTCAAAGGATAAAACCCGATCCGACACCTTTTATGACGAGGCCGACTCTCATCTCCGGCGATTCATCTCAAGGTCAGGCAGATTCAGCTCGTCCGCCGAACGTCTTGCCGGGCTCATCGCGTATCGCAGGCGGCCCGCCGAGCGTGTCAGCGAACTTGCTAAGAAGCTCACCTATTTCGGCGGCGGCGACAACTTCCGGCAGGACGTTATTGACTACACCTGGCTCCTCGACAAGTTCGAATCCGACATCCTCACCGCCGAGGAAAAACGTAAGGAAGCCGCGAAGCCAAAGGACCCGAGCGTCCAGGCCGAAACAAACACGGTTGTAAACTCGGCGGCCGCTAACTCCAACCGGACCTCGCCACGCAGTGAGCGAAAGGGCGACGACGATCTCGAACTCACACTTTACTCGAAGGACTATACGACCTCCTGGACCATTTTTATTCGGCCCGACGCGACTGACGATGACGCGATCGCCGAAGCCACTAGGATCGTCGGATC
>CAYSMU010000387.1:0-3649 GCA_964432145.1 uncultured Chloracidobacterium sp. | reverse complement strand
GAAGCAGTTACAAAGCTTTGACCCAACCAGGCAAAAAGAAATTCCCGCCCTCCGAAGACCATTGTAGTAACGAACAAGACGGTAAGCGATAGGATGATCTTGGAGGCGGTCTTGTAGATCCTCAGTAGCTTGTCCTTATCGTTAAGCATTTGATTTACTACAGGAAAAAGCACCACAACAAGACTTGCGACTAACCCGTGAAAATAGAAGCCCAAGGCCATCGGCACTACGTAAAAAGTCAGGGCCTCAGTTCCAAATTTTCGGGTGATCCAGCCGCGTTCAAAGAGCAGAAGAGCATTTCCAAAGACCTGATATCCGACAATACTCGCAGCATAAGCAATTACGCTTCGCCAGACCTCAGCTCTAATAGTTATCCGAAATGAGAATTCGGGAAGCAGTTTGCGTGTCGCGAAAAGAAACAGGACACAGGTGATGAATACCAGCAGGCAATTCCAAATCACTAATGCCAACACGCCGAAACCGCTCATCACTAGCGCGACATTCCCTGCCGTCAACAGCAATCCTCCTAAATTGGTTAGAAACAAGAATCTGTCGAACCTATGAAGGCCTTGCAGGATGAACTGAAAAACCTGACTGATCATGGTGATCAGGATCGTAACGCTCGCCACGTTTAAGGCGTTGGCTGCGATACGATTTGAAGCGGCCGGGATCATGAGGACTTGAGACACGAGCCAGTTACCGGTTGACCCGACTAATACGACAACGAAGAGTCCTAACACAACGCTAACAACAAGCACCGCTGAGAGAGATTCGGACATTTTCTCGATCTGCCCCGAAGAGCGAAGTTCTGCAACGTATTTAGCAGCGGAACGGCCGATACCAAACGTAAACGAATAACTCACGAACCCCATTACTATCGCAAAGATGCCATAGGCGTCGAGACCGAGGCCGTCAATGATGATGGGCGTTGCGATGAGGCCCAGGATTATTGGGAATAGCCACGCGGCGGAGCTGAATACGCCGTTTTTGAAGACCAGGGTCCTCGTGACCTGAGCGGCTTCAGCCATTCACAAAACACTCCTCATAAGCATCGAGAGCGATGCGGGATGCGGTTCTCTCGTCGAAATGTGAGATCACCCAGGCACGTCCCGCTTTAGAGAGACGGTCCATTAGTTCATGATCATGCTTTAGTCTCAGGACCGCTGCGGCAAGGTCATTCGGCGAGCCAGGCTTGATCAACAGTCCGGTCTCGTTATGAATAATCGCCTCGGGAATCGCATAGACATTCGTCGAAATGCTTGGTAACCCCATAGCCATCGCCTCAAGCAAGGCCACCGGCAGGCCCTCGACGAAGCTTGGCAGGGCGTATACATCGGCCGCCCGGTAGAATGTCAAAACGTCTTCACGGCGATCGCCGAGCTTATCGGACGGTACGAGAACGAAATTCTCGCCAAGCCCAAATCCCTCTATTCGCTTAGAATCTCCGTCGCTAATGGAACTTGAAGTAAGCCAAACAAACTGAACATCCGGGTGATCCCGGCAGACGAT
This sequence comes from uncultured Chloracidobacterium sp., assembly GCA_964432145.1. GTDB lineage: Bacteria > Acidobacteriota > Blastocatellia > Pyrinomonadales > Pyrinomonadaceae > OLB17. The sequence goes on along the minus strand of CAYSMU010000387.1, from coordinate 2,140 downwards.
TCTGGCGGCCTCAAGGAAGTCCCATCTTCCCTTTCGATCAATGAATTGTCCAAGCGATAATACAACGAAACTACCCGGCGATATTCCGAATCGTCTGCGAATCTCAATCCTATCTATTCCTTGATCGAGTACACTATCGATCTCTGGCGGATTTACGGTGGTATAGGTCACCTTGATCGACCGCCAGAACTTTTCGCCAACCCAGCGGCGGAAGCGATCTTTTGTATCCTGATTTGACGTAAAAACATGGACTCCTCGAAGTCGGCAGACAAATCCGATCCTGATCTTCCAGAGAAATTCTCTCAGTGCGTTGGCAGCGGGAAGAGCGTTGTGAAGAGTTATGAATATGTTGGCCCCGCAAAGCGATAGTGCCGTCAACAGGACCCCTTCCTGCCATGGTGCAGCCTCGATATGCAAAATGCTGTGTTTGAGATCAAATCGGCGGAGAACCCTAAAAACTTCGAGGTCCGACCGAAGTAAGCTGAGTCGTCGTTCGATCTTACGCTTAAGAGTCGGAGCTTCATTCATATCGACCGAGTGGTCGAGAAAATGGTAATTAACGTCGATTTGATCGAGGAAACCGATCAGTTTTGGGTGTGACCCCTTGGGCAAGATCACGGTTACTTCCCAATCTTGCGGCGCGAGCTTCATGATTCCGATGAAATAGATCTGGGCGCCGCCCCAGCCGAGGTAATTCCAGCAGATAATCAACCTTCGTTTCCTGATCACTTACGTTCTCACGATTCTTGAGGAGATTCGACTGAGGCGCTCAACTCTGGCTGCCGGTACACATAGTACGTTGGCTCCAATATCGTCGGGATCGAAGCCCTCGATCGGCAGTAACCGGCCTGAACGCTCGTCGATCTTATAGAAATGATACAGCCCCCTATCCCGAATAAAACGGATCAGGTCGTCAGGTCGGTAACCTAATGGCATCGATGTGTTGAGTGCCATCTCCATAATAATGATCGGCGGGACCGGCTGATCAAAGAGTCCGGCGGCTCCCTCGAGGAAAACTAGCTCGCTCCCTTCAATATCGACCTTTACAAAATCGACCGGCCTCACTTTCTTCGAACTAAGATACGAGTCAAGAGTCACCGCATTACAGCGATAAACCGTTGCATCCGATCTGCCTCTGTTCGACGCGGACGCGTGTCCGCTTGGGGCATCCGGGAATAGATTAATAGTCAGATCCATTTCGGACTGTGCCAACGCCGAATTGTTGATAAAGAGATTGTTGGGTGAGCCGGCAAGATTCCAGTTGAATACCAGCTCTTCGTACGTTGGCGGGACAGGTTCGAAGACATGAACCTCCCCGGATTCTCCCGCGAGCTTGTGGAACAAAATAGAGTACCAGCCAAAGTTTGCTCCTGCGTCGATACAGACATCTCCCGGATAAACTAATTTCCGGCAGAGATCGCTGATGCTCGGTTCATAGTCACCAAGGAAATAAACAAAAGTATTCATTCCGGTCGAAAGATCAGCTCTAATTAAGCAGCCGTCTTTCGTTGACACAACTTGAGGATCGGGCCAACCTCGTGCAAACCGCATTGCCAGTGAGATCAACCTATACTTGCCTCGGTCGAATGGGGCACGGATCGTGTACGCCCGAACGATACGAATTATGGCCAAGCCAAGCCGAGTTCTCAGCCAATACAATAGCCCGGCTTGAGGCTCCTGGATCTGGTCTTGATCTACTATCTCCACAAATATTAGGGTCGGCGGTTAATTAATCTCAGGGCTCCGAATCTTAATGATTTGGAGCACAAACGAAGAGCGTAAACAAAAAAAGCGATTGCGGCTCGGGGTCTTGACGGGGCCGATTCCCAAAGCGCAATGAAGTGTCGCTGGAGGTTCTGGGGATGCCGCCGGTCCCTAAATAGAACCTCGAACATTCGCGTTATAGTCATCTGGTGCAAGCTCTGAGGATAGCTGTTTGGCTCACACCATACCAGTGACCTCGGATCGACGAATAAGTTCCACCCGGCCTTTCGCATCCGCATTACATACTGAGCATCGCCCCAGCCATGGGGAAATTTCGCCTCATCCATCAGCCCGTTCTCGCGGATCGCCTCGACTGGAAACAAAACGCAGTTTCCAACGATACATTCAACCTTAAACGGGGTCGTGCCCACGGTAA
>CAYSMU010000386.1:1376-3657 GCA_964432145.1 uncultured Chloracidobacterium sp. | reverse complement strand
AAACGAATTACTACCGAATGATGTCGCGTCCTGGCCGCCCAATCTGCTGCTGAATGATCTGTTTTTGCCAAATCTCTTGAGGCCTCCAAAGAAAGTCGAGTTTTTGTAATGCCGTAATCGGCATATAATAGCTGCAGCACAGATCAATTCTATCGACGACACCAAATTTATGAAGCGAGCGAACCTATGTCTCTTTCTCGTTCTGGCGCTCATCGCCCTCGGACCGCAGGCGGCCGCCGGACAACAAAAGATCCGCGATCTCAAACCGACGGTCATCCTGATCTCGCTCGACGGATTTCGCTACGATTACATCGATAAATACAAACCGCCGGCGATCTCTGGGCTCGCGCGCTCGGGCGTGCGTGCGAAATGGATGATCCCGTCGTTCCCGACCAAGACGTTCCCCAATCACTACACGATCGCGACCGGGCTGTACCCGCAGAATCACGGCATTGTCGAGAATAACGTCTTCGATTTCGGCGAGGTCTTTACAATGTCTAAGCGCGAACAGGTGCAGGACCCGCGTTGGTGGCTCGGCGAACCGATATGGGTGACCGCCGAAAAGCAGGGCCAGCGTACGGCGTCGTACTTCTGGGTCGGCACCGAAGCGGCGATCGGCGGTACGTCGCCTTCCGCCTGGCGGATCTATAATGGACGCGTCCCGCCGGCGATGCGCGTCGACAAAGTGCTCGGCTATCTCGATCAGCCGGCTGACAGACGACCGACATTCATTTCGCTGTACTTTTCGACCACGGACGACGTCGGCCACGAATTCGGCCCAGACGCCGAAGAGACGAAATACGGCGTTTGGGAAGCCGATGGTTATATCGAACGCCTGATGGACGGCCTGAAGCGCCGCGGCATCGATCAGAAAGTAAACGTTATCATCACGTCGGACCACGGCATGGCAAATTATTACCCGAAGCAGGCGACATTCCTCGACGACCACATCAATTTCGACGACGCAGAACGCATTCTTTGGACGAACGAGATACAGCAGATCTTTCCAAAAGCGGGCAAACTCGACGCGATATATTCAAAGATCAAGGCGCTGCCGCACGTCACATGCTGGAAAAAGGGCGAGATACCGGCGAGGCTGCATTACAACGATGGTCGACGCGTCGCACCGATCGTGTGTTCGAGCGAGATCGGCTGGATCACCACGAGCCGAAAACGATGGGACGAATGGTACAAAGATCTCGACGACGTTAACCGCCCTCGCGGTGCGCACGGTTACGACAATAAATATCAGGAAATGCAGGCGACCTTCATAGCCAACGGCCCCGCATTCAAAAACGGCATTCAAACGCGGCTACGTCGCCGAGCCCTTCCCGAATGTCGATGTGTACGACCTGATGGCCCGCATCCTCGGCCTGAAACCGGCAAAGAACGACGGCGATATCGATAGGGTGAAGGCGATGCTCCGGTAACGAAGAAAGCTGGTGGATCGAAGTGCATCTGTCCGTGTTCTGCCTTCTTGAATTGCCGCTAGCTTTATCTAGTGGAATAAATAAAGATCTTGGAATTTCCACTAGCTTCAGCTAGTGGACAAGTCTTCAATAAGGAACGCAGGGCTTTGGCCCAAAACATTGGGCTAAAGCCCGAGATATTTCTTCAAGATCCTTTCGACTAGCTGAAACTAGTGGCAATTCATCAAAGCCCGCGATCTGTTTCGGGGCCTGGCAAGACCTCGGCCTTAATCCTAAGCGCATGCGGTCTTTTCACTTTTCCGCCGAAATGCTACATTTTTCTTAGGGATTCCAATGTCCACGCCTAACGAACAATATTCACTCACGTTTACCGAACATCCCGAATATCTCTTAGCCGAGCTGAAGTGCGATACGATCTCTGCCGTGATAATACGCAGCTATGTCGACGAACTGGTCGCAAAGAGTAATGAAACGGGCCTCAGCCGCATAATGCTCGTCAGAGACATTCCCGTCATCTTGTCCGGCGGCGAGGTTTTTTACACCGTTAGCGATTCGCTCGAAGCCCTTCGCGGCAAAAAGCTCGCTCTCGTCAATCCGCACGCGGATATCCAAAACGAACTGGAGTTCGGCATGACCGTCGGCAAAAACCGCGGCGGCGACTACGCCACATTCTCCAATATCCCCGACGCCGAGGCATGGCTGTTGTCATAAGGGCGGCGGACACTCCTACCCGCACGAGCCCGCGCCGCGGAGGAGAGGCCAAAGAAGATCGACCACCGATAAACACCGCTAGACACGAATGAGATAATTACAATTCCCGTCTGTGCCTATTTGTGTGTTAGAGTTCTCCT
>CAYSMU010000386.1:0-1366 GCA_964432145.1 uncultured Chloracidobacterium sp. | reverse complement strand
CTGTTTCCGACAAAATCAATCCATCCGCATCATTGGAACAAAGGAGAACCCGGCGGCCATGAAACACCAACTGAAGCCATACGACCTGGCTTTCGAGAAGCGCGATTCTTATTTGCATTTCAGGCTGCACGCGCTCGATATCGATCGCGCGACAGTATTGGACTACCTTAGCGAGATCGCACAGATTTGCGCGTCGCAGCACAGTCGCGCCGCCATTATCGAGCGCGACGTTCCGATCCTTCTCTCCGGGAACGAACTTCGCACGACATGGGGCGTGTTCTTTAAGATGGCTACGGCGATGCAGATCGCGATAGTCAATCCGCATTCAAAAGTTGCCGGGCCTCTAAAGCGATTGATCGACCACACCCGCGGCGGTGCCGTCGACGCCCGTTACTTCGAAGACTTTGTCTCAGCCGAACGCTGGATCGTCCCGGAGCCCGGCCGCTCAACGCAAAACGATTAAGAGCGATCGGCGGGGTTAATTTACTGTTCCGGTGCGAATTTTGTCCGCATTTCCCTGCCGGTTACGCTAAGGTTATGACACGTGTTCCGCAGTGCTTCGGACGATCTGGTTTTGAATTTGGGAGAATGTCCGTCGACTTTGGCCTCGCGTCCTGCCTGACGAATTGCGGACAATGATCTTCAGTTGCCCCGTTCAATCTGCGAAACATATCAAATAACATTAGCTACACATGTAGCGAAGCAGAATGTGTAGATCCGATCGGCCAGAAGTTGGACGATTTTGTCCGGTCGAAACCAGGGAGTCTCCGACCGTGACAACAATATATTATTCCGAGAGCAAGATATGTCAAGCCGACTTGCCGGCCCTCAGTACGAGAAAGAATGATCTATTGTCCACCGAACAAATATCGACCGGAACCCGATCACTTGCGTCTAAAGCTTGCACGGAATTAAACTGTGCGGCGTAGTACCCGAGCGGCCCCGGCCGCTCGATAATAAAACATTTCGGAGGAACTCGATGTTCAAACGCAGTATTTTCGCAATAGCAATATTTACAGCAGCTTTTGTTGGCTTCGTATCGACGGCAAACGCCCAGGGCGGCACATTTCTCGGCAGCCGCAACGTCACCGACCGGGCCGATCATGACGTGATCGCGGTCGGAGCTTCGCTCGGAACATTCGACCGACTGCAATTTCGTGTGAGCGGACACGCGGTCGATTTCAAACGCGTTGTCGTGCATTACGTCAACGGCGGAGACGAGGAATTGGATCTGCGCGACCGCATTCCGGCCGGCGGGCAGACACGCTGGATCGATCTGCGCGGGACAAATCGCAATATCCGGAGCATCGAGCTCTGGTACGATGCCTCGACGTAGCGACGGGGAGTTCGCGCACGTGTGAGCGCC
>CAYSMU010000385.1:0-3665 GCA_964432145.1 uncultured Chloracidobacterium sp. | reverse complement strand
CTTAGCCACGGCGTTTACGCCGTGGGGAACGGGCCTGCGAATCCACGACGCCGTTTACGGCGTTTTCCAACGGCAAGCCCGTGAACGGGCTAGGGGAAATTCGGGAAACCGCCCACCACGGCCTGAAGGCCGTGGCTATGCTAAGACGAAGGCATAGCCCGGAGACGCAATTCCTATTATTTTTGGCGGCCGAGTTTGAACCAGCTTATGATAAAAAGCGTGCCTAGAAACAGGTCGATCATTCCGGCGGCGAATACCTCGGCGGCGAGACGGCCTGTCGCAAAGAGGACCGACGCGGCAATTGCAAAACTGAATTTCTCGACGATCGACGGCAAGATCAACGTCCGATACCTGACAGGGTCGCGGCTTATGATGAGGAAGACCAGTTGAAAGGCAACGGCGACGCCGAGGAAACCATAAAAGAATTCGGGATGAGTGATCGCGGGCGGATTGTCCGCGCCGATCTTTTGTTCGAGAAAGTACTGCGGCACGAGGACCAGCAACCCGTATATGCCGGCCCCGAGAAATGTATATTTTGCGAACTTCATAGAGCCCTCCATCTGGAAAGGCGAAATTCAAGCTCCCGCGGTATCGCCGTTCATCTGGGGACGACCTCAAAATCTATCCATTGAGACGAGGTGGCTCCCTTTGCGCCTGCGGCGAGGTCGGTGACGATGATCTGTATCGCGTAATCGCCGGGGTCGGTATTCCTGGCAAGCTGCATATATGAGAACGAGTCTATCCGCGTCAGATCTTTGGCGTCTGACACGTCGACCTCCTGAGGCTTGCCCTCGACGATGAGTTTTCCGCTCTGGTACAGATTGACGCGGACCGAGACCCGCGGCTTGCCCTGTTCGAGTTTTGCGTTATAGATCGTGTACAGATAGGCGACGATCGAGCCGGGTGAGAATTTCCGGATAGCGGGGATCTCGCCCGATGTCGGCAGCGTAATTGCCGTCTCGGGGGTCGGTGCCTTTGGCGTGTCAAAGCGGCCCGCCGAGTCGACGCCGGTCACCGTCAGACCCGATACGTAGAGTCCTGAGCGTTTGAGATCGGGTATGGTCACGACCTGGTTTGCAGAGCCGATGCTGCGGGTGTTGCCATCGCGAACTGCCACGCGGAATGTGTAGGTGCCCGGCTTTTTGACCGGCACGTCGGCCGAGTAAACGAGGCCGCGTTCCTTTATGATCGCTGCTGTGTTTGCGTCAAATCTGACGGTATGCGTCCGTGTAAATTCATCTACAACCTCGTTCTTTTCGTTCATCGTGACGGCAACGACGTCGAGTACGGCTTTTTTCATACCGTTCGGCTCATCTGCGAATGTGATCTCGCTGCCGTCGAGGTGAAACATCGAACGAACCAGGTCGCTGCCGTAGAGCGTGTTGGCGAAAAATGCCGATAGCCCAACCGATAATCCCGGCCTGGGCAGCGGTGCGGCGATCGCCTCGTAGAGATCGCTGTCGGCCGAACGGCGTTTGACGGCCTTTGCCGGCTCGTCCGGGACGCCGACATAGCCGGCCCGGTAACCTACCTTAAGATCCGGCACCTTTACCTTGACCTCGATCGAATTGAACTTTTTGCTCTTGAACGAATCATCAGCGGGTTCATAGGCAAGGAGGTAATAGCCTGTCTCTCGCCGCAGTATCTCACCCATCGGCCGTTCCAGGAGGTCCTGACCCTGATAAAATTCGCCGCCGGTCTCGTACGCAAGCGCCGCGAGGCCATCCTGCTGCCGCCTGGCGTCGGCAATGCGTGAATCGGAGATCGCCCTGGTCGCGTTAAAGTCGTCGCGTACGTAAACCTCATCTTTTGACTCGATCATTCCCGGGACGTTTGCCCCGCGTACGTCAAATGTATTGACCACAACACCGGCCCGGTTGGCTGCGTCCGTCACCTCGCGCATCGCATCGCGGGCACTGAGCGACTCATTCCGGCGATTGCGAAATGCCAGGCCATCCGAAAGGAGGAACATCATCTTTCGCCCAGGTGCCTGATCGAGCCCGCGAAGAGCGTATCTGATCACGCCGAGAGTTCCGACCACCTGATTGTTACGGATCGAATCCTCGCGGTATTCGCGGTTCCTTTTTTCCTCTTCGGTCTCGATGGTGCGGGTCGTGCTGCCGCCGTCAGAGATGAGTTTGTCGAACGTGTTAGAGCGTGCGGCCTCGGTAAATGATCCGTCAAAGTTACCGCAGCCGCCCTGAGGCGGATAGTACCGGATCTTGTTTGCGATCGCCAGCAGCACCGACTTGTCCGAGGTATATTGCTGATAGGTACTGCTTCCCGCACGAGTCTGATAGATGGCGACCAGATCGGTCGGCTGCATCTGTTCGCGAATGAATTTGACGATGCCGTCGCGACTCGAATTTATTCCCCAAAGCGACGCACCGCATCCGCCGTCATCTACAACGATGGCGATCACCCGGCCCGACTGCCCGGGCCTGAGGCGGGCGGGTGGCGGCGGCGGCGCATTTTTATCTTTTGGCGCCGTCGGCACCGCGATAGTAGTCGAGATCTGAGCCGGATCTGCCGAGACGTAGCTGAAGGAAACGAGCCGCTGCGGCTTTCCGTCCTGAAGCAGTTCGAAATCCTCCGGCCTCAAGTTTTTGACCTGGGCCCCTTTTTTATCGGTGACAATAACATCGACCTGCACGAGCTTTGTCGTGATCTTGACGACGTCGTCGCTGTCAGGCGTCGGCGTGGGCGACTGGCCGAAAGCCGCAGCGGCGAACAAAATGGCAAATGGCAGCGAGAGAAACGGTTTTGGGATAAATATCTTCATGGTCCTTTAGATGTAGATCACGCGCAAAAGGATGAATATTCCCACAACGCGTTTACGGCCCGGGAACCGAGGAGAGTAGCCTTAGACCGACATTAAACGAAAAGCGGGGCGAAAATCAACATCATTCGCCCCGCCGATTCGATCCCAAAGGCCGTATTGGTTAGACGTCCAGATTCTTTACGTCGAGAGCGTTGTCCTCGATGAACTTACGCCGCGGTTCGACCTGGTCGCCCATCAGGACGGTAAATATGCCGTCGGTCTCGATCGCGTCCTCGACGCGGACCTGCAGCATCGTACGCTTTTCGGGGTCCATCGTGGTTTCCCAGAGCTGCTCGGGGTTCATTTCGCCGAGGCCCTTGTAACGCTGGATCGAAAGGTCTTTTTTGGCCATTGCCATGACCTTTTCGAGAAGGTCCTCGCGGGTGCCGAGCGTTTCGCTCTTGCCGTTCTCGCCGAGAATGAACGGGCCCGGAAAATCTATCTCGAGCGATTTCTTGAGTTCGACGGCCTTTTGAAATTCGACATAGCTGGCAAGATTCCAGTCGACCTTGATGCTCTGGCCGTTAGGATACGCGATGTCGATCTCTAACAGGCCGTGTTCGGCATCGCCGGTCAATTCGGCGTTGTAGCCGCCGTCAACCAGCTTGCCCTCGATCTCGGCCATCAATTCCTGCTCGCCAAACACCTTACGAAGCCGAACCGCATTCTTGGTCAGGATGCCGTCACGTCCGGCAAACGCCTCGAGCAGCAGCTCAACGAGCCGCGGGTCGTTATGCAGCCGGCGCGCCAGGCGGGCCGAGTAATTCTTTAGTTCGGTCGTTTGCTCGAGTGCCTTTGACAGCTCGCGGCCCTCGACCGTTTTACCGTCGGAGCTGATTTGTGC
>CAYSMU010000384.1:1726-3677 GCA_964432145.1 uncultured Chloracidobacterium sp. | reverse complement strand
GACGGTATCGCGACATTTAGCTCGCGTGGGCCGACACGTTCATTCTCGACCAATGCGACGACAGGCGTAAAGACCTATGACCACGTTCTGAAACCAGACCTCGTGGCTCCGGGAAACAGGCTCATTTCGGCCACCGGCAGGGACAGCGAACTCCTCGACCAGCACCCGCAATTGGGGGTTTATCCTACGGGTTCGAGCAATGACGAGGTCACGATGATGTACCTCTCGGGAACCTCGATGGCGACACCGATAGTTGCCGGAGCAGCAGCCCTTTTGCGGCAGGCAAATCCAAGTCTGACGCCCAACATGGTCAAGATGATCCTGATGTACACGGCCCAGCCGATTGCAGGCTATAATCACCTCGAGCAGGGAGCCGGACAGCTCAATGCCGAAGGCGCCGTTCGACTCGCAAAACTCGTGCGTCAAGACCTGACGGCATCCACCCCGACAGGGACTCCGATGCTGACCACTACGACGCTGCCTTCTCCGCAGTCAACGATCGCTAGTCAGACGGCCCGCTGGTCGCAGGGCATCGTGTTTGACAAGGGTTGGGGAATGGGCACCAAGCTCATTACCGACTATCAGAAGGCGTATGGCCTCGGCTACACGTTCAATGACGGCATTCTTGTCAGCGACGGCATCCTCGTCAGCGACGGCATACTTGTCAGCGATGGCATCCTCGTCAGTGACGGAATACTTGTCAGCGACGGTATTCTTGTAAGCGACGGCACACCGTGCTTCGACTACAGCCAGATGTTCGGAAACGGAATACTGGTAAGCGACGGAATACTCGTCAGTGACGGAATACTTGTCAGCGACGGGATCCTGGTCAGTGACGGTATATTGGTCAGCGACAGCACGTTCAGCAGCAGCAGCCCGCTGATAACAGGTGACCCCGGCCCAGGCATGCAATAGCCGATTGGACCTTATTCCCCCGGTGCGGGATCGTGAAATGGCTTGGTAACAAGCTCGACGCGGCCCCGCACCGGGCACCCTTTAGAACAATTCAAGAAGTATTTCAATCAGCGTGATCGGGCCCCACTAACCGATGCGATATGTAGGCGTACTTTCGCCGGTTATGTGAGTGCCAATGAATATTCTTACGAACACACAATATGCGGCGTCGCCGGCTCTTTACGTGAAGAACGGCATTATGAATGCGGAGCCTTTGACCGAGGCCGACAAACAGGAAGTACTGGAGTTCCTGTCGACGCGACCGGTTGATACAGTAATACTTGCCGGCTTGATACGCGATCACGGCATAGTGAGTAAGGAGCACCGCGGGACCTTCTTTGGCTGCCGCGACGCGAATGGCGTACTGGCCGGGGTTGCGATGATAGGCAGGAATCTCCTCTTCGAAGCCCATACCGACGAGGCGATCGCGGCGCTCGCAATACAGGCTAGAGAATGTCCCGATGTCCGCATGATCTTTGCGGAAGAGGAAAAGCTGCGGAGCTTTTGGCGTTGGTACAAGCCGGATGCCGTTATGCCCGAGCCGACCCGCCACCAGATGATCAGATCTTGTAACTTGCTCACCGAGATCGAGACAGTAGAAGACATACGGATCGCGACTCTTGACGATCTGGACCCGATCGTGTCGGCGCACGCTGAGATGGTACTTGCCGAAACGGGTGTCGACCCGCTGGTTGCGGACCCCGACGGATTTCGGATGCGCTGCGCTGGACGAGTGGAAAAAGGCAGGGTATGGGTTTGGTTCAAAAATGGCGAACTGATCTTCAAAACGGATATTGTCACCGAAACCGCGGACGCAGCCTACTCGGAAGGATTGTGGGTAAATCCCAAAGAGCGAGGAAAAGGCTATGCCACCAGATGCCTGACCAGTCTATGCCGCCGAATATCGGCCGCATCGATGAGGCTCTGCGGATTCCTGGACGCTAAGCACACTCTCTCAAATTCGATCTATGGCACAGCCGGGTTTATGGCAGTCGCC
>CAYSMU010000384.1:0-1716 GCA_964432145.1 uncultured Chloracidobacterium sp. | reverse complement strand
ATCTAACCCCCTGACTAAAAGAGCGGTGGTTTCCGATCGGTGCCAGAGGCAGAAATGCCCTGGCACTGGACTGTTTGCCGTGACATTCGCGCTCGCACGCAAAGAGAAACTTCATTTAGTTTTCGGTCAGAGTGAACGGTCATTTCCGGTCAAACTGACCTGAATTCTGCCGATCCAAAGTATCTCAGTTCTTCCGATCCCTCGTAACTATCACTTAATACAAGACTTAAAAGGTTCGATCGATGGTGGCACGTTTATTGCGAATTAGAAAGGGCGAGCCCCCACTAAATCAGAACTTGCTACAGGGTAGATAACCTTATGTATAGACTTTCTCGAGTAGCGGTATCACTCTTGATATTTACGCTACAATTATCGACCGCTGCATTTTCGATCGGGGAAAGGAATGCAGGGCTTGTAAGCTCCATCACCGACAGATCTGTAAACCCGATCATAGATGACCCGTTCGTTGGCGACAAACTCTCACCCGATCTTCGGGAATTAGTAGATGGTGCCGACCGGGATAAGACCGTCAGGGTTATTCTTCAGTCGGATGATATCGACGATCCACGGCTCCTCCATGTACTAAGAAGGACAAACACAAAGATAGTCGCCCGGGCTGCGGCCCTTGAAATGCTTGTGATCGACGTAAGGGTTCGCTCGGTCGAGGCCGTTGCGGCGGCAGAGGGTGCACTGCATCTATCGCTCGATCAGGAGGTAAAGCGCCTCGGGCATCTGGAAGAAACTGCCGGCGTGGCCGCAATGCGAGCCGCGACCGGTAAATTCAACGGCTCAGGTATCGGAATCGCCATTCTCGACTCCGGTATTTACAAAGGCCACGACGAATTTGTCGATTTGACCGGGAAGAGCCGCGTTGCCATGCAGGCGCAATTTGAGGTTGGCGGAGCGGAGGACCTTTACGGCCATGGCACACATGTGGCCGGCATTGCTGCCGGACAAGGCGGCCGGCCGGGCGACGTCGTCTCGACAAATATCTTGCGAAACTACCAGGGGATCGCTCCCGGCGCTCACATAATATCCGTTCGCGTCCTCACAGACACCGGGACCGGCTCGAGTTCAAAACTCATTCAGGCCCTCGACTGGCTGCTAAGAAACAGGGCGATAAAAAACCTTCGGGTCGTCAATATGAGCCTTGGGACTGCCGCGGTTGAATCCTGGCGTAACGATCCGGTCTGCCGTGCCGCCCGCAAACTTACGGCTGCAGGTATCGTTGTCGTCGCGGCGGCCGGTAATGACGGCAAAAATGTCCTTGGGCAGAAAAGATATGGGACCATCCATTCGCCGGGAAATGACCCGACCGTAATTACCGTCGGTGCGACAAATACGTTCGGCACCAATATCCGGAGCGATGACGGTGTTGCGACGTACAGCTCACGCGGGCCTACACGCTCGTACTACACGGATCAATTCGGACGAAGGCAATACGATCACCTCGTCAAACCTGATTTGGTGGCTCCCGGAAACAAGATCATATCGGCGCGCTCGAGGGTCAATGTTTTGGCTGCCATGAATCCGCTTCTCGAGCGATGGAACGACGGACTCGCCCCTGAGACCCAGTTGGTCTATATGTCCGGTACTTCGATGTCGGCACCTGTCGTGGCCGGGGCCGCGGCGCTGATGCTTCAGGCCAATCCGACCCTGACTCCGAATATGGTGAAAATGATCCTGATGTACACGGCTCAGCCGTTAGCAGGATTT
>CAYSMU010000383.1:0-3689 GCA_964432145.1 uncultured Chloracidobacterium sp. | reverse complement strand
TCGCCAACTTCATCAACGGCGAGCTGTGGGGGCGGCCGAGCGACGTCGCCTGGGCGATCGTCTTTCCCGCCGACCCGACGCGACTGCCGCGCCATCCGAGCCAGCTCTATGAGGCGTTGCTCGAGGGCCCGGCGCTGTTCGCGCTGCTCGTCTGGCTCGCCTTCGCGACCGACGCGCGCCATCGCCCGGGCACCGTGGGCGGCGCCTTCCTCGCCGGCTACGGCGTCGCGCGCGCCGTGTGCGAGTTCTTCCGCGAGCCCGACGGCGTCCTGCTCGGCATCAGCGCCGGGCAGTGGTACTCGCTGCCGATGATCGTCGCCGGCGCATGGCTGATCGCGCGCGCGCGCCGCCAGCCGCGCTTCGACGGGCTGACGGCGCGCACGTGAGCGAGTTCGCCGCGGCGCTCGCCTCGCGCATCGCCGGCGAGGGCCCGCTGACCGTCGCGCAGTGGATGGCGGCCTGCCTCGGCGATCCGGGCTATGTCGTGCTCGGTAGGGGTTTTTCCCGCGAGCGTCTCTGCGAGCATTCGGGCAGCACCGTCGAGTCTGGCTACTCGATCTTCGATCGAAGATTGCTGCAGTTCCTGTGCCCCGCGGATGACATTCTGCGGTATCTGCGAGAACCATCTTTCGAGTGCCCGGTTCATGAAGAGGTACGAAAACACCGCCATTGCGATGATCGGCAGCAGGCTCAGCGCAAAGAAATATATGAGCAGACGTGTCTTGATCTGGGCCCCAAGCTCGAATGTTCGTCGCTCGCGAACGAGTTTAATAATGCTTCGGAGAAAGATGAACCCAAAGATGATAAACGCGACGAAATTGAGCGACGAAAGCGCATAAAGCAGCAGGAGGTCGCTGGAGGACTCGATAGTGAAGGTTTTCCAAAGATTGGTCGACTGTAATATGACCAGCATCGCCAGCGACGCGACCATCAGGGTACCAATGACCCACGGCGTTTTGCGGCGTTTTGGCTTGGTTGAGTCTGGCTCCACGTGAGAGAGTTTAGCATATCTCACAGTGGCGAATGGCTCGCTTTGCCCGTGGCCAACTCATCCGCTATTATCAATCGACATCTGATATGAGAACAGTCTTCATCGACGGTCATGGCCGAATTCGAAGTGGTTGGCGGGCCGCATTATTTCTGATCGCCTTCTTGTTCGTGTCTTACTATTTGATCCAGGGCGCGCTCATCGTTCTCGCTCAACTCCCGTTTGGCGGATCAGCCGCCGGATTCCTCCCGCTGGTCTTACCCTTCTCGATAGCCACGGTTACCACGATCCTCCTTGGTTGGCTGTTTGGCAAGAAGCTTGACGGCGTACCGTTTCGGGCCCTCGGCTGTTCTTTTTCAAAAGGTTGGCTTAAACATCTTGCCATTGGCTGCGTTATTGGTTCGGCGGCATTTGCCTCAGCCGTGCTCATCGCCGTAATGGCCGGCGGCATGGCCCTGACGCTGAATCGAGACTCATCGACCTCGGCGATCGCTGCGACCCTGCTTACCACTCTGATCATCTTCGTCGCGGGTGCAGCGTCGGAAGAGACCTTGTTTCGCGGTTATCTGCTGCAGACGTTTTTGCGATCGAATGCAGTATTCATCGGTGTCGGATTCACCTCTTTGCTCTTTGCCCTCGCGCATAACGGAAATCCCGATGCGAGCCGGATGTCGCTGTTGAACACGCTGATCGCGGGGGTATGGTTTGCGGCCGCCTACCTGAAGACCCGCGACCTGTGGTTTCCCTTTGGCGTCCACTTGGCATGGAACTGGCTGCAAGGCCCTGTTTTTGGGATCAATGTAAGCGGGATCGCTCAGTTCAGCCCCGATCCGGTGATGCGTGCCACGGACATCGGCCCCGCGTGGCTGACCGGGGGTTCCTATGGCATCGAAGGCGGTGTGGCGTGCACATTTGCCCTGATAATTTCGATCGGCCTGATACATTTTCTGCCTGGTATCAAACCAGATCAGGAGATGATCGCACTGGTAGCGCCACCCGAAAGGTCAGAGACGCCGCCGGCTAAACACTCTGTATCTTAAAGCTGATATCCACCGCCCGAGCTGAGTGTGTCAGCCGTCCGACCGAGATCAGGTCAACGCCCGCCTCGGCATACGAACGCACCCGGTCGAGGTCCATGCCGCCCGACGCCTCGATCATAACGTTCGGGTTGATCGACCGTGCCATTTGAACGAGTTTTGCGGCTTCTTCAGGTGTTTGGTTGTCCAGCATGACTATCTCAGCACCGGCGTTGATCGCCTCTCGAAGCTGAGCCCAGTTCGAGATCTCGACCTCTATCTTGTGAAGGTGACCTACCTTGTCTTTAGCGGCGCGAACAGCCTCTGTTATGCCGCCCGCAAGAGCGATATGGTTATCCTTGATCAGAACACCATCATCGAGACCCATGCGATGATTCTTGCCGCCACCTACGGTAACGGCGTATTTCTCGAGCAGCCGCAGTCCCGGGGTCGTCTTACGCGTGTCAACGATCTGTGCACCCGTTCCCTCGACGGCGTTAACGTACTGCCGTGTGAGGGTCGCGATGCCCGACATTCGCTGGATCAGGTTCAACGCAGTTCGTTCGCCAACAAGCAGGACGTCCGCATAGCCTTTGAGCGTCGCAAATACCGTTCCGGCTTCGATCTCATCGCCCTCGGAGCACGTCGTTTCGATCTCGCTGCCGTCCGGATCAAGATGAAAGAACACAGCTTCGGCAACATCGAGGCCGCAAAGCACCAAATACTCCTTCGCCAGAAATCGCCCTATCCCTCTCGTATCCGGCGGAACCGTCGCTGTCGTCGTGATATCGCCGCGGCCGATATCTTCGGCAAGAAACTCGCCCACCGCGTGCATTACGTCTCCGCTCTCAAGCCAATTCATATGCATAATCATACGGCACGGCACGTCGGTGTCAACACATGCTCGCGGCAAACGCGAGGTATTTTGACATTCGGCGCCCAAGACTGTAAACTCCCGTTTCCCTCATCAGTATCAATAAAGTAAAGAAGGAGAATCTCTGTGAAGACCAAATTATTTCTTTTTATTTCGCTCATCGCTCTGGCCTCTGCGTGCAGCTTTTCAACGGCGAACATGAGCAGCTTTAAGACCTCTAAGGACAAAGAAGGCAAGACCGAAGCGACCACGTTCAAAGCCGGTGAAACCCTTTACGCCAATGCCATCATTTCGAACAGCATGAGCAAGACCACGACCAAGCTCTATCTGCAGGACGAAAAGGGCAAGACGGTTCCGGGCAGTGAGGTCAAGGTTGACCTGCCGTCGAGCGGCACCGCCAACTATACGCTGCCGATCCCGATGGGCGTCCCCGGTGGCAAGTACACCGTATTCGCCGAAATGCTGGATGAAAAGGGCGAGAAAAAAGACAGCAAGTCGGTCGCCATTACGATCGAAGCAGCTCCGGCACCTCCGCCGTCAGCATCGGATGATAAGGATTCGGATGACGAAAAAGGCGTTGACACGCCTGCAGGCAAAGACCACGACAAATAGTCTTTAGTTATTGGAAAAAAAGAAAGAGCGGAAGGCCACGTACCTTCCGCTCTTTTGCGCAACAATTGATCTTTCCTTACACGAGGTGCAATAAGCACTCCACTATAAACTACTTTATAGGGGCCTCGATCTTTATATTTGGATCGTACGTGTAAACTGAAATGTTCGTTGTTCCAACCTTCCCTGAGCCAACTAAACC
>CAYSMU010000382.1:0-3689 GCA_964432145.1 uncultured Chloracidobacterium sp. | reverse complement strand
GATCAGATAACAATCTGCCTTACTCGCTTGAACTGCCGTTGAATATTTGCCAAATATAGATCTTGAATTGATTATTCAACATTCCCAACACGCTGCAGATAACAGCGGCTTTAACCCCATAACTCACGAATATGCGCCCGTGATTTGACATAAGATATCTGCTCTGTGTAGCATCTAGATATTGAAAGTCATTTTCATTAGTAATTTCTCATAACTTGGAGTTAGCATGAAGTTCAGTTCAACCTTTTGTCGAAGCGGTTTCTACTCAGCGGCCATTTTGTTCTTGTTTTCTGCATTTGCGACCTTTGTTGCCGGCCAAGGTGCCTCTGTCGTCAGCGGCCGGGTCGCGGATACAAATGGGGCAGGCATTGCAGGTGCCAGTGTCAAGATCGTGCCTCAGAACAGCAACCGACCGATCGTAGTTGTTACGGGTGATGATGGGGCTTTCAGCTTTTCGGGGCTCGAAAAGGGAACGTATCTGATCACTGTGAAAGCCGAAGGCTTTGCCGATTCAAGATCCGAGATCCTGATCCCTGTGGACAGGCCAATAGACATAACTCTCAAGGCGGGGCAGATCGCCGTCGACGTCATGGTGACCGGAAGCTATCTGGCCGGTACTGAAGATAGTCTGCTTGAGGTGCCCGGCTCTATCGACCGCATTGATTCGTTCACGCTGGACGCAAGCCGGGTTTACAATTTCTCCGAAGCCCTTAGAAAGATCGCCGGTGTAAACGTTCGCGACGAGGAAGGGTTCGGCTTAAGGCCGAATATCGGCATCCGCGGTACCAATCCGACGCGCTCGACCAAGGTCCTGCTGCTCGAGGACGGTTTGCCGCTTGCGTACGCACCGTATGGCGACAATGCGTCGTATTATCATCCGCCGGTCGAGCGATACGAATCGATCGAGGTCTTGAAAGGTTCGAGCCAGATCGCCTACGGGCCCCAAACGATCGCCGGAGTGATCAATTATCTGACGCCCAATCCTACGGAGAAGCCCTCGTTCTCGATCGCTCTAACCGGTGGAAACCGTTCATATTTCAACGGCAGCTTCTCCGGCAGCGGCACGTTCAACAAGACGGGAGTGATCGTTCACTACACCAGAAAACAAGGCGACGGATCGCGCGAAAACACGAGCTCGAAACTAAACGATATCACGGCGAAGATCGTT
Source organism: uncultured Chloracidobacterium sp. (assembly GCA_964432145.1). Lineage (GTDB taxonomy): Bacteria > Acidobacteriota > Blastocatellia > Pyrinomonadales > Pyrinomonadaceae > OLB17. The sequence continues at coordinate 2,521 of CAYSMU010000382.1, read as the reverse complement.
CAGACCGTAAATGACCGTCACGCGCTTACCTTCAAGGCCAGCTACTACGGTGAAGATTCTAATGTCACTTATTCCGGCCTGACATTGGCCGAATACATTGCCGCACCCCGGTCGAATCCCTTCAGGAACGATTTCTTTTACGGCGACAGGTTCGGCTTCTCTGCATCGCACACCGCGGTTCTTTCAGGAAGGGCTTCGCTGACGACAAATGCGTATGTCAACAATTTCAAGCGTCATTGGTGGCGCCAGTCGTCAAACTCCGGACAGCGTCCGAACAGGCTGAATGTGGATCCCGACTGTTTGAGCATGGCCCAGCTAAACACAACGTGCGGCAACGAGGGCCGCCTGCGAAACTACGAGACCTACGGCATAGAGCCGCGTTTCAATCTAAACTACGATGCCGGTACGGCCTTTCGCGGTGAACTTCAAGCCGGCTTTCGCCTGCATTGGGAAGGCCAAAGGCGTCGCCAGCTAAACGGCGATCTGCCCAACAGCCGCGATGGCGTAATTGCCGAGGCCAATCTGCGACGCAACTTCGCTCAGTCGGGGTACGTTCAGCACCGGTTCATTTTTGGCGACCTCGCGATCACGCCGGGGATACGATTTGAGCGTATAGACATTGAGCGTAAAAACCTGCTTTCCGATCCGATCGCTCTCGGCAATACGACCGTCCAGGCCGTCATCCCGGGCATCGGCGTCGCTTATTCGGGCCTGCCGCGAACCACGATCTTTGCCGGGGTCCATCGCGGATTTTCGCCGCCGCGGGCCGAGGACATAATCAGCAACACGGGCGGTGTCGTCGATCTCGACCCGGAGGAAAGTTGGAACTATGAGTTCGGATTCCGGTCAAATCCGTTCACCGGCGGCAAGTTCGAGGCTACTTACTTTCGACTCGACTATGAGAATCAGATCGTTCCGGCGAGCCTTGCCGGAGGAGTTGGTTCGCTGCTGACAAACGGCGGCCGGACCCTGCAGCAGGGAATGGAGTTCTCGGCGGCTGTCGAATCAGCAGCAATATTTCGGTCACGGCACAACGTCTATTTCCGAGGGGCGTTTACCTGGCTGCCGACGGCGGATTTTCGCGGGGTGCGATTTAGTTCGGTGACGCCGACTATTTCCGTCACCGGAAACCGTTTGCCATACATACCGGAGACGAATGCGACCTACAGCATCGGTTACTCGCATCCGCGGGGATTTAACGGGTTTGTCGAAAACGTCTATTTGGGCGGCCAGTTCAGCGATGATCTCAACACTATCGCACCGATCGCGAATGGCCAGCGTGGATACATCGATCCGCAGAGTTATTGGAACGCCACCGCTAACTACACCGTCGAGAAGATCAAAACCACCTTCTTTGTAACGGTTAAAAACCTTGCCGACAAGACTCTCATCGTCGACCGAAGCCGGGGCATCCTTCCGTCAAACGGGCGGATCGCTCAGGCCGGTTTCAAGATCAAGTTTTAGGCAAATTGTGGGAGAGTACCCGAAATGGAGAGAACGAGAACCGTCAAGCCGCGACCAACTTTGAATGACCAGTCGGCGGCCATAGATCGGATGCGGCCAGGGCAGCAAACCGCAGAGACCGGGTTTCATCCGGACCGACCCGGTCTCTATAATGATTCCAGATGCCCGAATACCGAGTTTTTTACTCCTCAAACTACTACGCAGACATTGGGGACGGACACGTTTTTCCGATCCGTAAGTTTGAGATAGCAAAGGACATATTGCTGGCGGAAGGAACGCTGAGAGCGGAAGAGATCGTTGAACCGACGATCGTAGACCGGGACGACCTGTTGCTGGTCCATACGGCAGACTACATCGACCGGCTGGCTAACGGAGAGCTGACAGCGAAGGAGATACGCAAGCTCGGGCTGCCGTGGTCCGAGGCTCTTGTACGGCGCTCGTTTACGGCGATCTCGGGTACGATCAACGCTTCGAAGCGGGCGTTGATCGACGGAGTTTCGTCGAATCTTGCAGGCGGTACGCACCATGCGTATCCCGATAGAGGCGAGGGCTTTTGCGTGCTGAATGATGTCGCGGTCGCGATTCGCGTCCTGCAGCGGGAAATGCTGGCTGAGAAATTCCTTATCGTCGACCTCGACGTGCATCAGGGCAACGGTACGGCATTCATCTTTCGGGATTCACCCGAGGTTTTCACGTTTTCGATGCACGGAGCGAAAAACTTCCCGCTGTTCAAGGAATCGTCACACCTCGATATCGAACTTGCCGACGGTACTGCGGACGAGGAATATCTCGACACGCTCGAACACGCTTTGAGCCGCGTACGCATTCACGCCGCCGATATCATCTTCTACCTTGCCGGTGCCGACCCGTATGAAAATGATCGACTCGGCCGGCTAGCTCTGACAAAAGATGGCCTACGAAAACGCGACGAGATGGTGCTGAGTTTTGCGAGATCTGAGGGCATTCCTATCGTCACGACAATGAGCGGCGGTTACGCCGAGCTGATCGAGGACACGGTCGATATTCACTGCAATACGATCCGGACGGTGAAGTCGGT
>CAYSMU010000381.1:0-3709 GCA_964432145.1 uncultured Chloracidobacterium sp. | reverse complement strand
TGAAAACCGGTCATTATTTGCCAAATAGGCTGCGGATCGACTAACGGTGACGAATGGCTCATAAGAAATCTCCTGAAAGAAATTGTTGGATTTGGGAGAATATTGACAGAATTTAGTTTGACTCGCAACGTTATGAGGTGCACGGCGGTGCGATGTCGCTTATGCTATTATCTCGCGGGTAAATGCGCCTTTTTGTGTGCCAATGGAAGCAGATCTTATCATTTCAAATATCGGCCAATTAGTGACCTGCGCTTCGGGCGGCAAGCCGAAACGCGGCGATGCGATGCGTGATGTCGGCATTATAGAAAATGGCGCGGTTGCCATCGCCGGCGGCCACTTCATTGGTGCTGGAAAGTCGTCGGATATCCTTCGCGATTTTCGGGCCGACGAGGTGATCGACGCCAAGGGCCGCGTTGTGTGTCCGGGGTTTGTCGATCCGCATACACATATCGTTTTTGCCGGAGACAGGCTTAACGAGTTCGAGATGAAGATCAAGGGTGCGGATTACCTCGAGATACTTGCAAGCGGCGGCGGCATTCTGTCGACGGTTAAGCGGACGCGTGCTGCGTCCGTCGAGGAACTGGTAGAGCAGAGCCGCATCCGTCTCGACAAGATGCTTGCGTGCGGTACGACCACGTGCGAGATCAAGACCGGTTACGGCCTCGACACCGAGACGGAACTTAAAATGCTCGCCGTGATCGAGATCCTCGATAAGGAGCATCCGGTCGATATCGTGCCTACGTTTGTTGCCGCTCATACGATCGCACCCGAATTCAAGGAAGATCCCGACGGGTATGTTCATCTAATATGTAATGAAATGCTCCCGCTAGCGTGGAAATGGTATGATCAGTCGCATTTTTCGGCAAACGGTACTCCATTCTTTGCTGATGCATTTACCGAGAGGAATGCGTTTAATCTAGAACAAAGTCGACGTATTTTCGAAGCTGCAAAGGCGATCGGATTCGGTATCAAGGCCCATGTAGATCAGTTCACAAACCTGGGCGGTTCCCGTTTATCGATCGCTTCGCACGCGGTGTCGATCGATCACCTCGACGCCATTTCGGACGAAGAGATCACCGAACTCGCAAATAGCATTACTGTGGGCATTGTGATCCCGACCGAGAATTTCAGCGCGGGAAAAATACAGTTTGCCCCGGCTAGAAAAATGATTGACAGCGGCTGTGCGGTGGCACTTTCAACCGACTACAATCCCGGCTCCGCGCCGTGTCCGTCGATGCCGATGGCGATGGCGATCGCGTGCCGATATCAGAAGTTGTTGCCGAGCGAAGCGATGAACGCGGCGACGATCAACGCGGCGTATTCGATCGGTCTCGGAGAGATGCTGGGGTCGATCGAGATCGGCAAACAGGCCGACCTCTTGATCCTCGACTGTGATGACTATCGCCAGGCAAGTTATGAATTCGGCGGTAACCTTGTGAGCAGTGTCGCGAAAACAGGTAAACTTGTTTGAATGAACGAGATAACTCTCAACGGAGAAGATCTAAAGTTTGAGCAGGTAATTGCCGTTGCATATGGCAAGCCGGGAGAGCCGCGCGTTGTGCTCGCTGATCCTGCCAAAGCGAACGTCGATCGTGCGGCGGCAGCTGTCCAAACACTGCTTGAGCGCGGCGAGATCGCATATGGTATCACCACGGGTTTCGGGGCATTCAAGGACAAGATCATCAGCCGCGAAGAGGTCGAGCAGCTTCAGCGGAACATCGTTCTAAGCCACGCTGTCGGCGTCGGTGACCCTTTCGACACGCCTACCGTCCGGGCGATAATGCTGATCCGTGCGAATACTCTCGCCCGTGGTTTTTCGGGTATTCGGCTCGAGACGCTGCAGCTCATAATCGATTGTCTGAATGCGGGCATTCATCCGGTAATACCTGAAAAGGGAAGTCTCGGTGCCAGTGGCGACCTTGCTCCGCTTGCTCATTTCGCTTGCGTCCTGATCGGCGAGGGAAAAGCGGAATTCAAGGGCGAAGTATTGTCGGGTGGAGAGGCCCTTAAGAAGGCTGACATTGCTCCGATCACGCTCGCGGCAAAAGAGGGACTTGCCCTCACGAACGGGACCACAGTAATGACCGCGGTCGGCTTGCTCGAGACTTGGCGTGCAAAGAAACTCGCTGATTTCGCCGATATAACGGGATCCATGAGTCTCGAGGCACTGCATGGGACCGTCTCGGCCTTTGACGAACGTATTCATGCACTGCGTCCACATCCGAGGCAGATCGATTGTGCAAGGAATCTTCGCTCATTGCTCGAAGGCAGTGACTTCACCCGTACCTTTGATCCGTCAAACGTTCAGGATGCGTACACGCTACGATCTAAGCCTCAGGTGCATGGTGCCAGCCGCGACGCGGTGGCTTACGCCGAATGGCTGATCGATCTTGAATTGAACGCAGTCACGGATAACCCGCTGATATTTATTGACGCCGACGACCAAATCGAGGTTATCAGCGGCGGCAATTTCCACGGCGAACCGCTTGCCCTCGCTTTCGACTACTTAACTATCGCCCTTTCCGAGCTTGGAAACATTTCTGAGCGACGAATAATGCGGTTGACCGACGAGGCGTCGAATGCGCACGTTCTCCCGGCATTTCTAACCGATCACGGTGGGTTGAATTCGGGATTTATGATCGTTCAGTACACGGCCGCCGCATTGTGCACAGAGAATAAGGTCCTCGCCCATCCGGCTAGTGTCGATACTATCCCCAGTTCGGCGAATGTCGAGGACCACGTGTCGATGGGAATGACCGCTGGTCTGAAGCTGCGTCAGGTCCGGCGAAATTTTGAGACGATCCTCGCTCTCGAAGCCTTTTGCGCGGCGCAGGGCATCGACTTTCGCAGGCGCGTGATCGGTGCAGAGAAAAAGCTCGGGGCGGGCACCTCACCGATATATTCGGCGATCCGAAGGCGGATTCCGTTCATCGAAGCTGACGTGGCGATGAAGCCGCATATTGACTCCGCCGAGGCAATAGTTCAGGACTTTGTTTTTGGGTGCCTCTAGAATGCTCGACGATGTTTATTATGAAATTCCTACTGCTTTTACTTATTGTGGTCGCCGGAATCGGTTGTCTTTCAATGGGAGCGAACACCTCGAATGTGGCCTCGGCTTCGCCGCAAATGGATAAGAAGATGGAAACTGAAGCTACGGCGGAAGATTATTATTCGCAATTGCCTAAGGGATTTGAACAGCCGACGGATGACTCCGGGCGTTTGCTGCTGCGTGAATACGGAGCTGTATTTGTCGCTCGCGGCGGCGCAGTTCCGCCGAAGAAGGTTGTGTTCAGGGACGAAGCGGACGTAATGGCATTTCAGGAATCGGTAAAGCGATCGAGCCAGGTCATTGCAGGGACCAAGCTTGAGCTGCAGACAGCCGCAATGGACGCCCTCCGGGCCGCGATCGCCGAGGCCGCCGCCGCCGGATTGTCCATCGGCCCCCGAGGCTCCGATTCGGCCCGGCGGGGATATGACCAGACTGTCGGTTTGTGGGCCAGCCGCGTGAATCCGGGCTTTACGTACTGGGTCGGCAAAGGGAAAGTCTCTCAGGCCGAGGCAAATCGTATTAAGGCACTGTCGCCGTACGAGCAGGTTCCCGAGATCCTCAAGCTTGAGCAGCAGGGGATCTTTTTCGCACGGACTCTCGACAAATCGATCATATATTCCGTCGCTCCTCCGGGGACCTCACAACATATTTCAATGCTGG
>CAYSMU010000380.1:0-3710 GCA_964432145.1 uncultured Chloracidobacterium sp. | reverse complement strand
AGAGCGAGACGGCATAGCTCGATGAACCAATGCGGATCGGTTCGATCAGATAATTGCTTTCGGATATTTTCGGGAATAGAATGCCCGTAAAGCGACTAAACGCGACCGAAACCGCCGCGATCGTGGCTGTTCCGATCACCAGAAAGTGTGTCCAGCCATAGAGAAAACCCCACAGAGGCGAGAATGCTTCCTTTAGATAAACATACATTCCGCCCGCCTTGGGCATCATTGCAGCAAGTTCGCCATATGAAAGTGCCGCCCCGACCGTCAGCAGGCCTGTAACGATCCAGACGACGAGCAGCCACCCGGGCGAGCCGACCTGCCGTGCAATATCGGCTGAGACAATGAAAATGCCCGAACCGATCATCGATCCGGCGACGATCATCGTCGAATCAAGCAGCCCGAGGCCTCGAATAAAGCCCTCTTTTGTTTCTTGTTCTGCTTCCACAGGCTCAACTGCCATAGTTTTCCTCAAACAGAAAAACGAAATGTCATTGCTGTGCTACTTCTGGGAATGAGTTCAGCAAGCTATATCTTCTAAATTCTTGGACGTTGGCGAGATATTCGTAGGTGATATTATACGTTTATTCGTAAAACTGTCGAGTGCATATTCACTTTTCTTAACTGTATCGATCTGCGGGCGGGTCTCTCAACTCTTGCCGAGAGGGCGTTCTAAAGATATCATTCAGTGTTCTCTCAAAAACTGAATTGTGAATTTTGATTGTCGGAACGGTCTGTTTCCAAGGCAGGATCAGGGAAATATTGTAATTTGGAGTCTAAATAATGATCAGATCTTTTGAGTCTGACGGCGGCCTCTGTGTAATGCCGCTGTCGGTGTTTCTTCTAGTAATGATATTTGGAGCGTTTGGGACCAGCGTGGTCAGCGCGCAAACCAATGGCCGTCCGACGGCGAGCAAGGCCGTACGCTTTGACGTTTCACCGCGTCTGAGTGATATGACGCCGATCACCATCGCGCGTAAAGAGGACAAGGCCGAGGACGACCAGGGCACACCCGGCCCGGTCGGTGATACACGTCATGATCCTGACCCGGTCGTGCAGAGTTCGGTGGATCTCGGCATTTTCAGGACAACTGAGATGCCTGCTCCGCTCATTACATTTCCCGGCATCGGAAATCCGACCGCGTGCGGCGGCTGCGCACCGCCTGACACTAACGGCGATATCGGCCCAAACCATTACATCCAGATGGTCAATACGAAGTTTCAGATCTTTAGCCGGACCGGTACCTCGATGTTTGGCCCGGTTGCGATCAACACGCTCTGGGCGGGATTCGGCGGCCCGTGCCAGACCGAGAACGCGGGTGATCCGGTCGTGCTGTACGATCAACTCGCGGACCGGTGGTTGTTAAGCCAATTTTCTGACAGTACGGCGCCTTTTTTCAATTGTGTCGCGGTCTCTACAACGCCCGATCCGCTCGGCAGTTACTACCGCTACGCGTTTAGTGCGCCGTCGTTCCCTGACTATCCAAAGTATGGCGTCTGGACAGACGGTTATTACATCAATACCAATGAAGGCGGCATGACCGGCAACTATGCTCTCGATCGGACCCAGATGTTAGCCGGAAATCCGGCGGCGGCCATGATCCGGATCGCGATCCCGCAGAACCCGTTTGGCCTGCTTCCCGCCGATATAGACGGTTCGACGCTGCCGCCCGCAGGCAGCCCGGCATACTTTGTCGGAACGCGTGACGACAATGCTCCGGGCGGAACGATAGACGCGATCCTGGTGTACAAGTTTCGCCCGGATTTCGCGGTCCCGGCCAACTCGACATTTACGGGGCCGACCATTTTACCCGCCGCGGCGTTCGATTCGATCTTTCCATGTTCCGGTGGAACGACACCATCGCGAAACTGCATTCCCCAGCCCGGTACGACCACAAAGATCGATATTCTCTCGTACCGTCAGCGGCCAACTTTTCGGCTCGCGTATCGTAATTTCGGCACGCACGAATCGCTTGTTACCAGCCAGTCGGTTGAGGCAGCAACAGGCATGGCCGGTATGCGCTGGTACGAGATCAGGGACCCGAACGGCACGCCCGTGATCTTTCAGCAGGGTACCTATGCCCCGGGTGTTACTGATGGCATCCACCGCTGGATGGGCAGCATTGCGATGGACAGGCAGGGGAATATGGCTCTCGGCTACAGCGTATCAAATGCGACGGATGTTTTCCCCGGCATAAGGTACACCGGCCGGTTGGCCGGTGATACGCTCGGCACGATGCCGCAAGGTGAGGGCGTGATCGTAAATGGGGGAGGCTCGCAAACAAGCGGCAGCAGCCGCTGGGGCGACTATACCGATATGACTGTCGATCCGACTGATGATTGCACCTTCTGGTACACAAATCAGTACTATGCCGCAACGTCGACGTCGACCTGGGGCACGATGGTTGGAGCGTTCAAGTTTCCAGAGTGTACCGCCGGCGGTCCTACTCCGACCCCAACGGCGACTCCCACGGCGACACCGACAAATACTCCGACAGCGACACCAACTGCCACTCCGACCGCAACGCCGACAGCCTCGCCAACTCCTGGTTTTGAGGGTGACACTGCTCCGCGGCCTCTGGGTAACGGCGCTGTTGACTCGACCGATGTTATTCAGGCGAGGCGTTTCGCGACGACCCTCGATACGCCGGGGCCCGGAACGAATGAAGGCCAGCGCGCCGATAGCGCGCCGCGGGCAACAAATGGCGATGGCATTATCAACTCAGGTGACGTCATCCAGTCGCGCCGCTACGCAACGGGCCTCGACCCGCTAACCGGTGCCGGCGGGCCTGGCTTAGCACCGGCACCCGTTCAAGATTCTTCCGTCTTTGGACGGATCTACGACTATTTCTTCGGACGTGAGATCAGAGTCGCTTCGACCGGACCGCCGATCTACGGCCGCGTTGCCGTGGTTGTAAAAATGGCACCGAAGGGCGATGAGATGGCGACGAGCTTTACATTGGAGTACGACACTTCGAAGCTTGCCGATCCTCAGGTTGGCCTCGCTAAGAAAGCGGCCGGTGTCGGCGCCGTGCTAACGGTCAACACCGACGAGCCGGGCCGCATCGGAGTGCTTTTCGATTCGGCTGAAACGCTGCGCCCAACGTCGGAAATGAGAGAGTTTTTCGTCATTACTTTCCAGGTTGTCGACGGTGTAAGCGGCGAAACGACGGTCGGCTTTACCGACTCAGTAGCGGCGCGTTACCTTTCGGACGCCGAGGGCAACCCTATCGGCGTTAGCTATATCGACGCAAAGGTGGACCTAACGGTACCTGACGAAACGGCAAAGTGATCCTAATTAGTTGACCCTAACTTTGGCCCGGCGTTGACTTGATCATCCGCCGGGCCGAAAATTTGTTTATGACTGATAAGAAACTCGGTGATATGCCGGCCGACGATTTCCGAAAGTACGGATACGAGGTCGTCAATTGGATAGCGAACTACTTTGAGCACATCGGCGAGTACCCCGTATTGTCACAGGTCGAGCCGAACTGGCTCAAAAATAATATCCCCGCATCAGCTCCCGAGTCGGGAGAAGATTTCGGCGAGATCCTTGGGGACGTCGACAGGCTGATCCTGCCCGCGGTCACGCATTGGAACCACCCGAATTTTCACGGCCTTTTCTCGACATCGACAAGCTCCGTGGGCGTATTCGGCGAGATGCTGACGGCTGCCTTCGATATGAAGGCGATGCTCTGGCGAACATCACCG
>CAYSMU010000379.1:0-3715 GCA_964432145.1 uncultured Chloracidobacterium sp. | reverse complement strand
CTTCATTAGGTCTTTGTAAGACTGATTTTTGTCGATGTCGATATCGACAAGCGGCAGGCTGCCTTCGTATATGAGGCCTTTTGTGCCGTTGAGTGTCAGCCAATCGCCCTCGTGAATGACCGTTCCGTTCGTCGTGTGAAATGTCCGCGTATCGTGGTTGATCTCGATGTCGCCGCAGCCGACTATGCAGCACTTGCCCCAGCCGCGTGCGACCAGAGCCGCGTGCGAGGTCATTCCGCCTTTTGTGGTGAGGATGGCCTGCGACTTGTGCATGCCGTCGACGTCCTCGGGCGAGGTCTCTTCGCGAACGAGGATCACCTTTTCGCCTTTCTGTGCCCACGCAACCGCATCCTGGGACGAAAATACGACACGGCCCCGGGCTCCGCCCGGACCGGCCGGAAGTCCCTTGGCGATCGGCTTGGTCAGAAGCTCCGCCTTCGGATCGATCATCGGAAGCAAAAGCTCGACTAGTTGATTAGGCCCGACCCGCATGATCGCGGTCTTGATGTCGATCAGCTTTTCGGTGAACATCTCGGTCGCCATCCGTACGGCCGCTACGCCGTTGCGTTTGCCGACGCGGCATTGCAGCATATAGAGCTTCCCTTTCTCGATGGTAAACTCGATGTCCTGCATATCGCGGTAATGGTTCTCGAGCCGTTTCTGATACTCAAAAAGCTCCTTGTAAAGCTCGGGCATCAGCTTGTCGAGAGCCTTGAAATGTTTGCTTTGTGCGTTCTTGGAATACTCGTTGATCGGTGCCGGCGTGCGGATGCCCGCGACGACGTCCTCGCCCTGGGCGTTGACGAGATATTCGCCGTAAAACTTGTTCTCGCCGTTGCCGGGATTTCGCGTGAACGCCACGCCCGTGCAGCTATCGTCCCCCATATTGCCGAAGACCATCGCCTGCACGTTCACCGCCGTGCCCCATTCGTCGGGGATGTTCTCGATACGGCGGTATTCGACCGCACGCTTGCCGTTCCAACTGCTGAAGACGGCGCTGATGCCGCCCCAGAGCTGCTGCCACGGATCGTCCGGAAACTCGGCCCCGAGTACCTTCTTCACAGTCTTTTTGAAATCGGCGATGAGCTTCTTAAGTTCGTCGACCGTCAGGTCCGTGTCAAATTTGTGCCCGTTCGCGCGTTTTACCGCGTCCAACTGTTCGTCGAGCACCTTACGGATGCCCTTGCCGCCCTTTGGCTCAATGCCGGCGGCCTTTTCCATCACAACATCGGCGTACATCATGATCAGCCGCCGATAAGCGTCGTAAGCGAACCGTTCGTCGCCGCTCTTCGCGATCAGCCCCTTGATGGTCTCCGCTGTAAGGCCGACGTTCAGCACGGTCTCCATCATTCCGGGCATCGACGAGCGCGCACCGGAACGCACCGAAACAAGCAGCGGATCTTTCGCGTCACCAAACTTGCGCCCCGCGAGCCGCTCGACCTTTTTCAACGCGTCCTCGACCTGCTTTTGCAGCTCAGCCGGATATTTTTTCTTATTATCGTAAAAATAAGTGCAGACCTCGGTCGTCACCGTAAACCCCGGCGGCACCGGCAGCCTCAGATCGGGATGCCCGGCCATCTCGGCGAGATTCGCCCCCTTGCCGCCGAGCAAGGGCTTCATCGCCCCGTTTCCATCGGCCTTTCCGCCGCCAAAGAAGTAAACGTATTTATGATTTTTTTTGGAAGTAGCCATATATTAAAAAAAACACCCTCTCGGCGCATTTTATTCGAACTGTTTGTGTGAAATTAGGACGTACGTCACATTTTTGACGAGATGGAGGATAAATTCAACTCAGCGGCCGATCAATTCGCGGGCCCGCATTTAGGTGTTATTACAAAACGCAATATTACCGCTTGGCGTATATTGCATTTTGCAATATGACCGGGACAAGTGGAAGGCTCAATGTTAAAGGCTTCTGAGCGACAATAGGCAAGAGGGAAAATGATATCCATACGATCAAACATTACCAGGCAGTATGACCCCAAACGTTACGGGACCCTTCTTTTGGAGGTGAGCCCTGGCGTTATCAAAACAGAAGAAGAGAATGACAAGGCCCTCGCGATCATCGACCGGCTAATGAGCAAGGACGAGAACGACCTTTCGCCCGAGGAAGATCGTCTGCTAAACCTTCTGGCGGTCCTTGTGGAGGATTTTGAAAAGAAAGCCTATCCGATGGGTGACACGTCTGATCCGTCCGTCGCATTGCGCGAGCTGATGCGTGAGCATGGATTAAAGCAGAATGACATGCTCGATGTTTTTGGTTCGCAGGGCGTCGTATCACAGGTGCTCAACGGCAAACGCGAAATAAGCAAGGCCCAGGCACGACGGCTGTCGAAACGTTTCCGCTTACCCGTAGATATATTCATATAGATCTTGTTTTCCACGCCCGCACCTTCGCGGTTCACCCGCTGCGAGGGCGACCGCGGGCGGCCTTTCGGACTCGATACAGCCGTTCGGTAAAGCCGCCGTCATCGACAAATGCTTTTTCCAGGGCAGCGATCTGGCGGTCGAGCAGGCTGGAGGCGACCGCGATCAGAGCGAGCGCGCCGTTGGCGGCAATTTCGGGAAAAGTGGACATCGTGGACTCTGTGGACTGAAGGGACGGCTCGCGTTCGCCCGGTCCACGACGTCCGCCGCGTCCACTGAGTCCATTATTCTTTACCGCCGCCGCCCACTCGGCAACATCGTCGGCGGTCCCGGGGCGACTGTCTATCAGCATCGCCCGTCGGGCGTCATTGCGGGGCCATTCGGTCAGGCATCGGTGCCGCAAAAAGTCCTGGTAATCGAGCTTTAATTCCTCGAGGCTTGCACGGGCGACGCTGGTGAGTTTTAGTTCAAATTTTTTCGAGGTACCGCTGGCCTGGCTGCCCTCGGCAATATTCTGAACGCCGCTGCGGGCAGCCTGTACCATTTGGTCGTGGGTCCGGCTGCGTTTGTCGATATATCGGTCGCAGAAGCGAACCGTTACATCATTGACAAGCTGCGAAACCTGAAAGCTCTTTAGTTTCCGATAACCGCCGTGCGACGGAATCAGTCTTTCAGCGTTGTTATCTCGGTTCATCGAATCCATTCGGTCCGTATTTTGCCCTGTCAAATGTAGGGCGGAGCTATGGGACGAAGTTGTACGTTATTATCCCCGATACCTTTACGGGCTTGCTCTCGAGAAGCGTCGGCGTGAAGCGGCTGCCGCACGCCGCCTTCTCGGCGACATTTCTTAACAATGGATGTCCGGCCACCGCCTGAGCGGAGTAAACGTTCCCGCTTTCATCTATTAACACCTGGACGTTTACCGGCCCGCCGGCCTTTACCGCTCTTGCCGCCGGAGGATATGGCGGACGCGGCAATGCCAGTGCCTTGCCGTTCAAAACGCCGCCGGACACCAACTTCCCGTCCCCGCCGGCCCCGTCACCCACAACCCTGGCTCCGGCCTTATCAGTCGTTCCCAGCATTGTCAGTCGATCGAGACGCATCTCCTTTACTTGGGAGCCTTCGCCGGTCGAATCAACGCGGGCCGGAACGGCCTCGGATGCGGGACGCGGCGGTGCTCCAAATTCATAGTAGATCCGCCCGTAAGCTGTGTCGGTGACCTTAAATTCCGAGCGCTTTGCGGCCGCCAATGCCGCCTCGCGTAATTCGATCACGATCGGGTCGGTAACCGCCTTACAGACGGGATACGGCCCGTCCGCATCTTCTGCGGCGGCGACCTTGCCGGACG
>CAYSMU010000378.1:0-3717 GCA_964432145.1 uncultured Chloracidobacterium sp. | reverse complement strand
CGAACGGGTCCTCAAAATGGTCGACGGCATCGTCCTGCTGGTCGACGCCGCCGAGGGCTGTTTGCCACAGACGCGATTTGTGCTGCGGAAGGCCCTTGAACTCAAGCTTCCCGCGATCGCCCTTGTAAACAAGATCGACCGTCAGGATGCACGTCCCGAGGAGGTTGTCAACGAGATCTACGACCTGTTTATCGACCTCGGCGCAAATGACGAACAGATAGAGTTTCCCATTCTTTATTCGATCTCGCGTGACGGCGTCGCCAAAAAGGACCTCGCCGAAGAGAGCAAGAACCTCATACCCCTCTTCGACCAGATAATCGAGACGATCCCGGCTCCGCATGCACTGCGTGACGACAGCCTGCAGCTATTGGTCGCGAATATCGACTACAATCCTTTCGTCGGACGCCTCGCGATCGGCCGCATCTTCTCGGGCGAGATCGCCAAGAATCAGGAAGTCGCGGTCGCGAAGCGGGACGGCACGTTTGTAAAGACACGCGTTAAGGAGCTTTTCGTTTTTGAAGGGTTGGAACGCTCGACCGTCGCTGAGGCCGGCACCGGCGAGATCGTCGCCCTTGCCGGATTTGACGATATTGAGATAGGCGAGACGATCACGTCCTCCGACAATCCGAAACCGCTGCCCGTTATCGCGGTCGACGAGCCGACGATCTCTATGATCTTCGGGGTTAACACATCGCCATTCTCAGGCCTCGACGGCAAATTTGTCACTTCCCGCCAGATCAAGGAACGCCTCGACCGCGAGCTGCTCGGTAATGTTGCTTTGCGTGTTTCGGAAACCGAGGCAGCAGAGCAATTCAAGGTCTCCGGCCGCGGCGAATTGCAGCTCGCTATCCTGATCGAAATGATGCGTCGCGAAGGCTATGAGCTTCAGGTCTCAAAACCCGAGGTCATCACCAAAAAGGACCCGAAGACCGGCGAGACGCTTGAGCCGATCGAGCTCGTCGTTATCGACGTGCCCGAGGAATTTATCGGCGTCGTCACGGAGGCCCTCGGCCGCCGCAAGGGCCAGATGACCAAGATGATCAACAACGGTTCGGGCCGGGTGCGTCTGGAATATGAGGTCCCGTCGCGCGGCTTGATCGGCTTTCGCGGTGAGTTCCTGACAGAGACCAAGGGCACGGGATTGCTCAATACTCTGTTTCTCAAATTCGACAAATGGCAGGGCGAGATGCGTTCGCGCCAGACGGGCTCGCTCGTCGCCGATCGCATGGGCGAGACCAACACCTACGCTTTATACAATCTGCAGGAGCGCGGGGTGCTCTTCGTTAAACCGCAGGTTAAGGTCTATGAGGGAATGATAATCGGCGAGAATGCACGTGCGGTCGATCTCGACGTCAACGCGATCAAGGAAAAAAAGCTCTCAAACATGCGCACAACCTCTGCCGACGAGGCGATGCGTCTCGTCCCTCAACGTGAGATGTCGCTCGAACGTGCACTCGAATTCATCGCCGACGATGAACTGATCGAGGTCACACCAAAAGCGATCCGTCTGAGAAAGCGTGTGTTGAAATCAAATGAAAGGCCGAAGAAGTAGGACGCCCGGCACTTAAAGATCTATTCGAAAGGGCCATCGTCGACGGCCTTTTCCCGTTCGGGGACTTCCTCGGCAAATTCGTCCTCATCGGGAATATATGGCTCGTAGCCGTGAGCGTCGTCGTAGTAATATTCCCTAACCGCCTGATCGTCGGCCCAGGTTGAGCCGTCAACCGCCTGGCTGTCATCGATTTTCGGTTTTTGCTTCGGCGGGATCGTCATGGTTAATTTATAATTGATTCGAGATCGACCCTCAACATCTGAATCTGGATATGAAGTCAAAAAATCGTTTTTCCGCTCCGTTTCTGGTCGCAGGCCTTGCACTTGCGACCTGTCTCGCCACGTCGTCCGTGGCACAACAGACCGCTCCGGCAATACAAGCAAAAGTTGATAATGAATATCAGGCCGGGGCAACGCTTTGGATGCAAAAGGCAGCCGAATATCGTGCTCTCGCATACCAGGCATTTAATCTTGCCCGCTGGCAGCTTGATGCCGACTTCGATAAAAAGAACCTAAAAAAGCTGCCAAAGGCCGAGCAGAAAAAGCCACGTGCGATCGTCGTCGACATCGACGAGACCGTACTCGACAATTCGCCTGCCCAAGCCGCCGGCATCAAAAAACGCGAGGGCTTCAGTCTGCCGTCGTGGTACGCATGGGGAGAGATGCGAAAGGCCAAGGCCATTCCCGGAGCGATCGATTTTCTCAATTATGCGGTGTCAAAAGGCGTCAAGGTCTTTTACGTTTCCAATCGCGACGAGGTCCAGAAACAAGCAACGATGGACAATCTCAAGAGTGCGGGATTTGCTGACATCTCGGCCGAGAATGTCATGCTGCGAACCAGCGATTCAACCAAGGAGCCGCGCAGGCAGCTAATATTGCAGAAATATCGGATCGTCATGCTGATGGGCGATAACCTTGACGACTTTTCAAACGTATTTGAACGGAAGTCCGTCGCCGAGCGCTTTGCCGAGACGGACAAGGTCAGGAATGATTGGGGCAAACGCTGGATCGTCCTGCCAAATGCAATGTACGGCACTTGGGAGAATGCGATCTATGAATACCAGCGGTTGAACGACGCTCAGAAGACAGAAAAGCGTGCAGCGGCGGTGGAATTGCCGTAAAATCGAGGTATGAAACGTACACCAGAAGAAAAATTGCTGAACCCGCGGCCCGGAAGCATGATAGCCGCCGCGCGAGACTTCGGGATCGATCTTACGTTGACCGCTTCTCAGTTGCGACTCTCCCCGCAGGAGAGAATCGATAATCTGCAATCAGGGATGAAGTTCCTGGCCGAACTCGAGCATGCTAGAAAGATCGGTCCTATTAAGAAGCAGAAGGTATGATCGATCTCGAAAAGGCGATCACATCGCTCGCCGCGAACAACGTTGACTATATTATCGTCGGCGGGGTCGCCATTTCGCTTCATTCATCTGGCTACATTACTCAAGACCTTGACCTGTGTTACTCGCGTAGCAAGGAGAATATTCACCGTCTCGTTACTGCTCTTTCCCCTTTCGATCCAATGCCGCGTAACTGGCCCGAAGGTTTGCCATTCATATTTGACGAAAGCACGCTACGGAATGGAACAAACTTCACTTTTGACACGTCTATTGGAGCTATAGACTTGCTTGGCGAGGTAAAAGGCATCGGCGATTACACGGATGCGTTGACTAACTGCGTCGAATTTACCGTATACGGCACTCGGATAAAGGCATTCAATCTTGAGGCCCTTATCGATTCAAAGACTGCGGCTGGCCGTCCAAAAGATCATCTCGTGCTTCCCGAACTGTTGGCTCTGTGGGAAGCTCTCGACCCTAACGAAGAATAGATCTCAAAATTCTTTTTTGCTCCGCCAAACTGACGCAGGCTGTCAAAAATGACGAGATAACAAGAACCGTATTATACTCGTATTGCTCTATCCAGCGTTCAAAAAATCTATAGCCAGAGTAGGAAACTAATGAGATCGACCCTTTCGTTTATTTTCATAGTCGCGTTTTGTCTCAACCCGGTCGCCGCGTCAGCACAGCAGGCGGCGCCGGTCAGGAAGTTCGATCTTTCGATCGACAACATTATGCGCGGGCCGGGCCTGGTCGGTTATGAACCGACGGCCGTCCGCTGGTCGGCGGACAGTCAGAAGATCTACTTCAATTGGAAGCGTGCCGACGA
>CAYSMU010000377.1:2494-3744 GCA_964432145.1 uncultured Chloracidobacterium sp. | reverse complement strand
GCTCGGCGTCTCTGCCTATAACGTCGCCGCTCGCATGAAATACAAAAACATCTCACTCGAAGACGCCGCGCGCGAAACCATCGATCACCTCACATCGATCGGCGGCGAAGGCGGCCTCATCGCCGTCGACACCCACGGCAACGTCACGCTTCCCTTCAATTCGACAGGCATGTATCGCGGCTGGATCGATGCGTACGCAAATCCCGCGATCGAGATATATCGAGATTGAACACCATCCGACTGACCAAGAATCTCATTCGACAGGGTGAAAGTGCTTTTCGACCGCAACTGAGTCAAAGTTTGGCATCTAGGGCAATTGATGAAAATCGAGGAAAGCTGCATAACGTCGACGTAGAGTGCCGACCGCCGCGATATACTCGGGGGTTCTCGATCGGTTCCATAACTTGACGCGGACGTAGACCTCTACGCTATTGAACCGACGAAAGCCGACGACATGTGCGCTGTCTTTTTCCCAAGTCTCATGAATGTCATGGCGACCATCGCCGCCGACGAATTCAAAGTGGTTATCTGTTCGTCCTAATATCGAGTCTATGAGATTGAATCGCTCGAAGCCGTCAAATCCATAAAATTGAATCGCATGACAGTGCGCGATCTTGGCTATCAGGCGGCGGAAGTCGTCGTGGTTGATTTCGAATGGTACTTCCACATCGTCCGCCCTGTATTTGCTCAACAGATATGGTACGTGCTCAGGCCCTTTTACCTCGGTGAGCCTGTGCGTTACGACGCGAAAATCACCACTCGCCATGCCGCCTGCGTGTTCGAGGCCATCTAGCAAGCCCGGCGGACCAAGCTCCGGTAGTATTAGAACGGGCACATAGTCCTCGATTGGAACCATTTCCTCACACTTTTCACCTCCGCGGATGAAAATCATCGGCAATTCTGTTGGTCTTTTCTTAGGGTGGCGGGTGGGCATCTTTTGAACGGTCCGAATGCCTAAATTCGTTTTGCGCAGGAACGAATCCTCAAACTTGGTTGTGATTATGGCGCAGTCCCGGCAACTCGCCTTTTGTAGAATGAAGCCACCCTTCAAACCAAACGGAATGGCATGTCCTTTCGTAAGATCCCTGGTAGCCTCACAGTAAATGCACTTTCCAATGAACTTGTTATTTCGGTAATTCGGGCGGTTCTTAATCACTTTATTCCCTAAACCTCGCCTACCTGAGATACCGTAGTATAGCGATCCGGTCTTATCTCCGCAGCTAACCGTTTGCGGTCGCCATATCCCGGTA
>CAYSMU010000377.1:0-2484 GCA_964432145.1 uncultured Chloracidobacterium sp. | reverse complement strand
CGGTATTCCGGCACATGGGTCGATGACGCGGGCTATCTTGAGACGATCTCGTCGTAGGCGGCGTGGCTGCCGATCCAGAACCAAACGATTCCTTCGGGTTTTTCTCTTCCAAGCGCACGGTAGTTGATGCCGACGCGCACGGACCAAAGCTGTTTGTTTCGTCCGACTTTTTTGAAATGAAGCGACGGATGTGTCGGTTCGGTCTTGAGAAGTCTATAATTCTTATCGGCGAGCTTTTGAATATTGGGCGGCAGGCGGTGGTAGTGTTCCCAAAAACGCGGGAGCGTCAGGTGTTTCATAGCGGCTTTGCCAAACCGGCCTCGATCTCTTCTTCGACCTCTTGCAATATTCCATCGAGTCGTCCGGCGTCGAGGTCATCGGCGATCTGCTTGTCCCAGATGCGTGCGTGATATTCCTCAAGCCACGACATAAGCTTGTAAACCTCGGCGGCGGGCAGCTGGGTGATGGCGGCTTCGATCTCTGTGATGCTCATACAACGTGAATGTTATTTGAAATTCGGTTCAGCGTCAATCACTTCTCAATTATCATATCCCGATATTCCTGCACATATCCAATATCTTTGGGGACGAGATCGGCAAGAGTAACGACGAGTTCGCCTTTACGGGCATATTTTATAGCGTGGTGTATAGCATCACGACTCTCTGGTATAACGCGGACAGCGGGTTCCTTTTTACTCTTGGCGATCCCCTTCTTCAGCAATTCGTAGGTTTGCTGCTCATCACGCCCCCGCAAGTAATTTCCGCGTCGAATGACAATACGGTCGAACGTCTCGCCCGCGACCTGGCCAAATTCGACAATATCTTCGTCACGGCGATCGCCGGTTCCATTGATGACACAGGTGCGATATTTATTAGGTAATTTCGAGATAAATTTCGCTAAACCTCTGAGTCCGGCTGGGTTATGAGCGTAGTCCATTAACACGGTAACGTCGCCGATCTCAACAAAATTCAACCGGCCCGGCGTCTGGGCCGTTCCTGCGTTAAATGTCGTCAGTCCTACACGCAGGTCCTCGATCGATACCCCGTGCACAAAGCAGGCGAGAGTTGCGGCCAGGACATTTTGCACCATGAACTCAGCCCGCCCACCATATGTGATCGGGATATTCTGTACTTTTTCTATTCGGACCTTCCATTTTCCCTTGAGGATAGTCACATATCCATTTTCGTACACGCACGAAATCCGACCGCGCTCCGCACGCCGCTTGATGTTCGGATGATTCTCGTCCATCGAGAAGCAGACCACGGTCCCATCCGTAAGTTCCTTCATCTCGTAAACCAGTTTATCCTCAGCATTTAGCACACAATAGCCCTTGGAGGAAACGGCTCGGGGCACGACCGATTTTACGCGGGCGAGATCCTCAAGTGTGTTTACATCTTTTAGTCCCAAATGATCGGCCGCGATATTCATCACGACGCCAATATCACAATGGTCAAAGCCCAATCCGCTCCGAATAATACCGCCGCGTGCCGTCTCGAGCACCGCAACCTCGACCGTCGGGTCTTTCAGCACCAGTTGTGCCGAAACCGGTCCGGTATTATCGCCCTGTACGATCTGTTGGTTGCCGATATATGTACCGTCCGTCGTGGTAAACCCGACGGTCTTACCTGTGTTCTTCAGGATATGAGCGATCAAACGGGTCGTGGTTGTCTTGCCATTCGTGCCCGTGACCGAAAAGATCGGTACACGCGTCGGCGTTCCCGGCGGGAACAGCATATCTATAACGTGTTCCGCCACGTTTCGCCCGATGCCTTCGCTTGGAGCTAGGTGCATTCGAAAGCCCGGAGCTGCGTTGACCTCGATTATGCCGCCGCCGTTCTCGCTCAATGGCTCACTGACATTTGGAGCTATAACATCAACGCCTGCAACATCCAGCCCGATTATCCTCGCAATTCGCTCAAACAAAAAGACGTTTTCCGGATGAACTTCGTCGGTACAGTCAATCGCCGTGCCGCCCGTCGAGATGTTTGCGGTGGTCTTCAGGTGAAGTATTTCGCCTTTCTTCAGAACGGTCTCGAGTGTGTGGCCGGCTTTTGTAATGCATCGCATTGTCTGACCATCGATATCGATCTGCGTCAACACATTCTCATGGCCGTAACCACGGCGAGGATCGGCGTTCGTCTCGTCGATCAGTTGCTGGATCGTGCTTTTGCCGTCACCCCGGACATGCGCCGGCACGCGCTCCGCGACCGCAATAAGTCTGTTATTTACGACCAACGCCCTGAAATCCGAACCGATAAGCTGCTTTTCGACAATTATCCAACGCGAATACTCCTTTGCCTTTTCCCACGCGACCCTAGCCTCATCTATGTTACGGATGCCAACTGTCGCTCCCTTACCATGATTACCATCAAGTGGTTTAATAACAGCAGGATAGCCGATGCGATCTAATGTGTCCTCGAGGTCCTCAATAACGCGCACCTTGTATCCCTTCGGCACGGGAACGCCCATGTCGCCAAGCAGTTT
>CAYSMU010000376.1:2165-3757 GCA_964432145.1 uncultured Chloracidobacterium sp. | reverse complement strand
TGGGATCGGCGTTGCTCTTGGCATTATCGATTCGGCACCATCGGCTCCGCTCAATCCGTCGTTTGTAAAGCCCGGACTCGAAGTTTTCGCGGCGCAGACCGGCAATTTGTATACGATAGTCATTTCGAATCGTGCCGATTCGGATATGTGGGAACTGCACACTTCGCCAAAAGCCGTCACCAACTGGTCGTTTGCTGCAAGCGGCACCGGCAAATCAGCCGATATCACCGCACCGCCCAGCACTCCGCCGGGCGAGCCTTATCAATTACAGTGCCGCATCCAGTTAAAAAAGAACAACCAAAATTACGGACAGCTTTCGGACATCGTTTATGTGACCATAAATCCGTAGACGACGATTTGTTAGTTGCCAGTCATAGAAGCGAGAGCGTAACGTTCGAAGTTAGTGTTCCGCTCTCACTTCCGCCCCGACAATAAAATGAAGAAAATCTTACTCCTACTAGGTATCGGGTTTGTAATGTGCTCTCTGAATGATCGTGGCCATGCTCAGCCAGCTGCAGAGTCGGATCTGAAAAGATTTGAGATCGGCGGACAGTTTACTTACCTTAGACGGACCGTTCCCGATGCGACTGCGCTGGCCTTTCAGAATAACTATCCAGATCTACCCAGGACTCGAGAGCCTTACGTATCCGAATTTGGGCTCGGTGCCAGATTTACATATAACTTTACCAAGAATATCGCGGTTGAAGCTGAGTACAATTTTTTCCCAGAGGATAAAAGGATTAACGTGACAAACGGATTTCCGCCGATCCGTTATTATGAGCTGGGAGGAAAAAAGCATCAGGCAGTCTTTGGTCCGAAAATAGGTTACCGCGGAAAAAAGATCGGTGTTTTTGGTAAAGTTCGGCCCGGCTTTATACGACTGGGTCGTTACCTGGTGATACAAACGTTAGTAACTACTCCGAACAGCTTCTCTATTTCGGCAAGGAATAGGCCTGACTTAAGTTTCCTTAATATCGATGTCGGAGGAGTCTTTGAGTATTATCCGAGCCGAAGGACGGTTCTTCGAGTTGATGTTGGCGATACGATAATCCGCTACGGCAATAAGGCTCCAAAAGAAATAAATCCGAGCTTCACACGCCACAATTTACAAACAAATATCGGTTTCGGCTTCCGATTCTAAGCTCAATAACTTTGTTTCTGATAATCGGGCGAAAGTCTTCTTAGATTTTCGACCGCATTGGGCAATACCTCCACCACTCGGTCAATATCAGCGACTGTGTTCAAACGACCAAGGCTGAATCGAATTGCGGATCTGGCGATATCTTCGTTTCCGCCGAGGGCCCGGATCACGGGCGATGGTTCGAGTGAGCCGGATGAGCAGGCGGATCCGGTTGACACGGCGATTCCCTGCATGTCGAGATTGATCAAGAGACCCTCGCCTTCGACGCCGTGGAATGAGATGTTTGAGATATTTGGTAGGCGGTGTTCGCGATTGCCGTTGAAGGTGATGTTCGCGATCATCTCGCCGATGCGGATCTCCAGCGAATCGCGGAGGGACTTGAGGTGTTCAGAAGCGGCCGCTAGGTCCCTCTCCGCGATCTCGCACGCCTTTCCGAGAGCCACGATCTGGG
>CAYSMU010000376.1:0-2155 GCA_964432145.1 uncultured Chloracidobacterium sp. | reverse complement strand
CAACTGGCTCGGTGCCGCCTCGGCGTTCGCGTTCCTGGCGGCCGCCGATGTTTTGCGGATGAAGGCGGACACCGCGACGAATGTACAAAGCTCCGATGCCTTTCGGGGCGTGTATCTTGTGCCCCGAGATCGAGAGCAGATCGCAGCCTATTTCTTCAACATCCAAGGGCATCTTGCCTGCGGCCTGCACTGCGTCCGTGTGGAACCAGATCTTTCGACCGCCGTCACGCAGCTTCCTGACCAGCCGGCCGATCTCGGCCACGGGCTGGAGCGTGCCGATCTCGTTATTCGCAGTCATGATCGTGATTAATACTGTCTCGTCTGTGATCGCCGCCTCGACATCGCTCATTCGCACCACGCCATCCTCATAGACGGGCAGGAGGGTAAGCGTATAGCCGCGGCCCGCGAGGTCCTCGCAAACGGATCTGACCGCCGGGTGTTCGATCGCCGAAGTGATGATGTGCCGGCCATGCTGCGAGTTGGCTTCGAGAAGGCCGCGAATGGCCAGATTGTTCGATTCGGTCCCGCCAGACGTGAAGACGATCTCATTTGGACGAGCGTTAAGAAACGCCGCGACCTCGTGCCGTGCCCTATCGACGGCTGAGCGTGTCTCCTGGCCGAAATGATGAATGCTCGACGCATTGCCGAATTTGTCGGTCAGGTACGGCATCATGGCATCGAGAACCGCCGGATCTATCGGCGTCGTAGCACTGTTATCGAGGTAAACCCGGCGAAACATATTGGTATTCTAACCCGTCCGACAATGTTGCTGAAAGGCTCGGCGATAAAGTAAAGTGTAACTTGGAGCAGTGGGTTCGCATCAAAGGAAAAGCTGTTTTTATAGCGACTTAATAAAATGGATTTTGCGACAAAAGAAATATTCAAAAGATATGCCAGCATAATAGTTGGCAGGCCGATATCGCCGGTATTCCTTAACATACTCGTTACGAGTGTTTGCGATATGCGGTGCACGCATTGCTTCTTTACCGAAGAGCTTGACGATAGGCCGCGAAAAAAATTGCAGATGAAGGCCGACGAGATCGCCAGGATCTCGGAAACGCTCGGCGGCAACCTCGGCGTTCTGGTGCTGGCGGGCGGTGAGCCGTTTACGCGAAAAGACCTTCCGGAGATCGTTCGTGCGTTTTACGAGAATAATAAACTCGACAGCGTTTACCTGATGTCGAATGGACAGATCCATCCGCGGATCTTTCCCGATGTTGCACGGATCATGGACGAATGTCCAAAGCTCAATGTCTCGGTCGCACTCGGCATCGACGGTATGAAGGATGCCCACGAGAAGATCCGCCGTAAAGAGGGAAGCTGGGACAAGGCGATCCACACGGCCCGCACATTGCAGCAGATGAAGCGCGAGCAGTATCCGCAGCTCGACATTCAGACATGTACGTGTGTGATGCATTCGAACGAGGACACGATCTTCGACTGGTACGATTTCCTTAAGTACGACCTCAAGCCGGACAAGGTGAATATCAACTACATTCGCCCGCCGTCCGCCGATCCGACCGAGCTGAATTTTGACCACAAGCGGTACGAGCAGCTCTCGCAGATGATACTCGACGACACGAAAAGCGCCGCCCTTAAGAACAACTATGGCGGCAAATCGGGCTTCTTTAAGGCGGCGGTCGATATCTACATGCACGACATCATCGCCCGGACCAAGGAAGAGAATAAGGCTCAGCTCAAATGCTACGCCGGAAGCGCAGGAGCTGTTATTTACGATAACGGCGTTCTCTCTTCGTGCGAGAATAAGGCGGATGTGCTCAACCTGCGCGACTACGACTGGGATTTCCAGGCCGCCTGGAACACCGATCTGATGAAGCAGCGTCGAAAAGAGGTCAGCAACGGATGCTATTGCACGCATGAGTCGAACTGTTTCTACCCATCGCTGCCGCTGAATCCGACGCATCTTATCAAGATCAAAAAGCTCGAAGGCCAGATGAAAAAGGCTGCGGAGAATGCAGGGTTTGCCGCGGCAAGAGAAGTCGCTCTTAAGGCGTAGTCTCTTATGTTGACCTACAAGGCAATGTACAAATACGTTGACGGAGGAGTTCATGGGGAAGTCCTTGATTTCCCCGGAGTGATAACCTGCGGCCGTGACATCGACGAAGCCCGTTCTCTTCTTGCGAGTGCGTTAGTG
>CAYSMU010000375.1:0-3759 GCA_964432145.1 uncultured Chloracidobacterium sp. | reverse complement strand
TATCAGGACATTTTCGCGGCTTGACGAGGCGGAGTTCAAGGAAACGGATATTCACGAGGGTATCGACTCGAGCGTAAGACTTCTTTCCCGCTACTTTACAAGCGGCAACATCAAGTTGGTGCGGAAATTTTGCGACCTTCCGTTGATAGGCACGTTCTCAGGCCAGTTGAATCAAGTCTGGATGAATTTACTGACAAATGCCGCCCAGGCGATCGGTACTGCAAAGGGCGTTGTTGAGATAGGGACCAGTTTCGATGATGAAAATATCTATGTCGCGGTAACGGACACAGGATGTGGCATTCCTGTCCAGAATCTGAATCGGGTTTTCGATCCGTTCTTTACGACCAAGCCCATCGGTGAAGGCACCGGCCTTGGTCTCTCCATTTCCTTCGGAATTGTCGAACGACATGGCGGGGATATCACGATCAGATCCCGCCTGAACGAGGGTACAACGTTCAAGGTACGAATTCCGCGGCATATTGACAATGCAATTGAGTCAGGTGACAAATCCATCGCGAGGTACGTCGCGATATAAAGAACCAGGGATTGATGTAATGAAACATAAACTACTTATCGTTGATGATGAACCCGCGAACCTGCGCATGCTCGAGAGGCTGTTAAAGACTGAATACGATGTCATTTCTGCCGAATCGGGCGCAGATGCACTTGAGCTATTGAGTCACAATGACGTCGCCCTGATCATTTCCGACCAACGAATGCCGGGAATGACAGGCATTGAATTTCTCAGAAAGGCCGCAGAGGCTAGACGTCAAACGGTACGTATTATCCTTACC
Source organism: uncultured Chloracidobacterium sp. (assembly GCA_964432145.1). GTDB lineage: Bacteria > Acidobacteriota > Blastocatellia > Pyrinomonadales > Pyrinomonadaceae > OLB17. Next base: position 2,965 of record CAYSMU010000375.1, on the reverse strand, counting down.
GGATACACGGATGTCGGCGATCTGGTCGAAGCGATCAACTCTGGGATCATCTACAAGTACATTACCAAACCCTGGGTGAACAGCGATCTTTGCCAGACCATTCAACGCGGCCTGCAGCATTTTGAAGCTATGAAGCGGCATTACCTGCAAGCCCAGGAAAACAAACGCCTCGTGGCACGGTTATCTGTGACAAAGACAGGGATATTAGCTCTGTTCAGAGAGATGATCTTTCAAAAGAGCTCGAGTCTTGCGGAGCACTGCCGTCGGACGTCTGAGTACGCTTCCGTGATAAGCAAGCGTTTAGGACTTCCGGACCGCGAGGAACAGAAAGTGGTTTTGGCAGCTCTGCTACACGAGGCTCCCAATATTCGAATGCCGTTTGAAATGGTGTTTGATAGAACCGCTCTAACGCCGGAGCAGTATGGAGCCACTCGCAAGACCTTTGAGAATGGACTGCGTTTGGTCTCGGACATACCAGATTTCGAGGAGATCGGTACGATAATCAAGTATCAACACGAGCACTTTGACGGGACCGGCTTTTTCGACGGCCTCGATGGTAACAAGATACCATTTCTGTCGAGGCTGCTTGCGGTTGCCAATGCATTTGACGAGTTGGTATCAAGACGAAATCCGGGACTGCAATGCACAGACGCCGAAGCCGTTCAATGGCTTCGCAAGCGCGCAGGAATTAGATTTGATCCTCATTTAGTTAACGCATGTATAGATATTCATCGATCTGCGCTTACCGCCGCCGGCAAGCCGTCGCTTTTGACTGAACAGTCGCGACCTATTGTGTTTGCCGATGTGCTGATCTAAAGAAATGGAAGCAAATAAACGAAAAAAGATCGTCGTGGTCAGCAATGGCCCGGAACAATTTGGAAGCGCCGTGGCGCAACTCGCCGGGGAAGGTTTTTGGTTCCATTTTGCCAGGGACATAAACTACAGCTTTTGCCTCGCCAACGATGAGCCGCCTGATCTTATCATTAGCGAACTCGCAGTACCCGATGTTGATGGCCTACAACTCTGCAAGAGAGTTCGGGAAGAGAGTGCATTGGCAAAGGTTCCCATACTTCTTGTGGGCGATCTATCAAGGCATTCGGAGATCGTTGAAGATGGCTTCCGGTGCGGAGCTGTGGATTATGTCCAGAAGCCTATCGACGGATCCGACCTCGCAGAAAAGTGCCGTGCTATCATGACCGATAGAAATGAGCCGTCGTCAGTTGCGATCCCACCGGATCATCGTCGACGTTCTCCCCCTCGCGAACTCGCCCCGCCACGGAATGTGGTGCCCTTCGATCGTCTCTTTGCCAATAAGCTCTTGCGTAACACGATCTTCGATAACGCAGCCATTGGCCTGGCATTATTCTCGTCTACGGGCCAGTTCATCGAGGCCAATAAGATTCTCCTGCAGATGCTCGATCATTCAGAACAAGGATTTCAGGGAATGTCTGTTTGGGATTTTGTCTTCACCGTTGACATCGATCTTGATGAGCACGCGGTAGAGGAAGTACTTGCCGGAAAGCGTGAACATTGCCAGTTGTTGAATGGTTACGTGACACCCTCAGGCGAAGCCGTTTGGGGCATGTTGACGATCGCCTCGATCCCCGCTCTTTATGAAGGAGCCAATTACTATCTCGGGATATTTGAGGATCCGCTATCCCCTTCGTCCGATCCGTCAGAGCCAAAGAGTGCTAGACGGCGACGCTTGAACATCAAAAAGATCGAACATGCGCTGGAATTCGCCCGCTGGGAGATTGATCAGGATCTGATCTGCGAAAACTGAGCTGATACACAGACGTGATCTTAATATTGTTACCGATTCTTAGCATTCTGGTGAAAAAATGAAGACTGCACCTGACGCAAAAGCAAAGATCTTGATCGTAGACGACGAGCCGGCTATCACTGGACTACTCGTCGCGATTCTCGGCGATGAACACGATTGCACTACCGCCGATTCGGCCGAAACTGCGCTTGAACTTTTTGAACGAAAGCCCTTTGACGTCGTCCTAAGTGACATACAAATGGGCGGCATGAGCGGAATCGAGCTGGGATCTCGAATCATCGCACAATGTCCGGACACGGTCGTAGTAATGATCAGCGGAAACGAGCGTCTGGAGAGTCCGATCGGGGCAATGCGAAGTGGTGCTTATGATTACCTGACCAAGCCGTTTGATATCGATCAGGTGCAAAGTGCGGTTCAGCGGGCAGTGAATCATCGCAATTCCCTTACATCCAAACGTAATAATGAGGATCGCCTGAGACGATTGGTCGAGAAGCGAAAAGAGAGACTTAAATATCTCGCGAATTATGATTCCGTGACCGGTTTCGCGAATCGCTCATTTTTTGAATTTCAGCTGAAGAAGGCACTTTGCGAGAGTGAGAGTATCCCGCGAGTCGCGGTAGTCCTCGTCTCGCTCGACAGATATTTGATGCTCCGGGATACTCTGGGGCCCGCGATCGGTGACAAACTGTTAAAGGCAGTCGCTTGTCGCCTGAAAGAGGTATCAAAGAAGCGGGCGGCCGTCGCTCGTTTCGAGGGAGACGAATTCGCGTTTTGGTTGCCGGATGCCTCGCCTGAGTACCTCTCGACATTCGTTGAGTCGGTATTTCAAGCTTTCTCATCGCCTTTCACCGTCAGCAATTACGAAATAGCAATCAGCATAAGCGTGGGGATTAGTTTGTCACAGGAAGGGGATGGAGATCCCCACCCGCTGCTCAATAACGCCGGCTCGGCCTTGTCCCATGCCCGACAGCTTGGCGGCGATAATTTTCAGTTCTATTCCTCAGAGATCCATGATACCGCGAGAAACAACTTTTCACTCGAACAGGACCTCCGCCACGCAATCGAGAATGGCGAGATCGAGGTTGCCTATCAGCCCAAGGTAAATACTGAGACCAGAAGGATAGTCGGTGCGGAAGCATTGGTCCGGTGGAACCATCCGAAACTCGGGTTTGTTCCCCCCGA
>CAYSMU010000374.1:0-3776 GCA_964432145.1 uncultured Chloracidobacterium sp. | reverse complement strand
ATGCGATAAAAAGCAGGATACCGACCATGCCAAGCAGAGTCGCGATGACCGCCTGGTTCCGAAGCTGGGCTCCGGCGACCGGGCCTACGGAATCCGTTCCTACGATCTTGTAGGCCGCACCTTCGTCGTCATTGAGAGCGGTGGCCCCTTCGGCCTCGCGTCCAAATGTATCCAGGGCCTTCTTGACGGTCGCGCGTCCGAGGTTTACCTGCGAAGCATCGACACCGGCCGGCGGCTGGGAACCTTCTCCACCAACGACCGCGGTACTCGCCGGAGTAGGCTGAGGTTCAGCGCTGTTCTCAAATAACGGTACCTTGATCAGCACTTCGTCCTGCTTGTCAAGCGAAGATTGGATGACGGCATCCGAAACTCCCTGTGCCTGCAAAGCCGCACGGATATCATCCTCGGCGGGCTTTTCCTTGAACTTTGCAGTGATGACCGTTCCGCCCTGAAAGTCGACGCCGAGATTGAACGCGTCGGTGCCGCCGGGTGTGAACTGACGGCCGATCGCCGAGCCGAGGCCGGCGAGCAATATGGCGATCGAGACAAAGATCAGGGGCTTTCGCCAGCCCATCCAATCTACATTGATATTCTTAAAAAGTTCCAGCATTGTTAAATCTTATCCCCGGACATTCCAAGGCACTAAATACTTAATGATTCCATTTTGGTCTTGCGCTGAAGCAGCCACATAAAGATGGTGCGAGACACGAAGACCGCTGAGAACAGGTTGATCAACAACCCGAGAACCAGCGTGACGGCAAACCCGCGGATCGGGCCAGAACCGTACATATACAGGATCGCAGACGACAGAATAGTCGTAATGTGCGTGTCGATGATCGTTATGAACGCCCGGTCAAATCCAAGTTCGATAGCACTCGGGACATCCTTTCCGGCGCCCAGTTCCTCACGGATCCTTTCGAAGATCAGGACGTTAGAGTCGACGGCCATACCGATACCGAGGATAAGCCCCGCGATACCCGGCAGCGTGAGCGTCGATTTGATCATTATCAGTGCGGCCAGCGTCAGCAGCATGTTCAAGACCAAAGCGATCACAGCATTAACGCCAGATCCGCGATAGTAGGCCAGCATAAAGAGAACGACGAAGATCAGGCCGCCGACAGATGCCTCAACACCAGATTTGATCGAGTCGGCACCGAGGCTCGGCCCTACCGTACGTTCTTCCTGATATTCGATCTTTGCGGGCAGAGCTCCGGATTTCAGGGTCAAGGCAAGGTCCTCTGCCGATGCTTTCGTAAACCGGCCGGTTATCTGTCCCTGATCGAAGATCTGCGATTTTATATACGCCGCCGACTTGACCTCGCCGTTTAGCACGACGGCCATGTAATTATTGATGTTCTTTCCCGTCCACTCGCCGAATTTCTGGGCTCCGGCCGGTTTCAGCGAAAAACCGATCTCGAAATCCCGGTCGCTTCCGGTCCTCGACATCGCGCTTGCTTCGCGAAGTTCGCTTCCATCGACAATCGCGGGGTATTCGACAACGACAAATTGTTTCGGACGATTGGGGTCGGGTGTCGCGGAAGGGTTGGCAGCCGTCGCATCATCACGGTCGGCGTAAGGCAAGATCTTTCGGTTTGGCGGCAGTGCGCCGCCAAGCGATTGTTTTGCAGCTTCTTCAGTCGGATAGGTTTGAACAGGTGCCGGGTTCGCCGGGCTGACAACCTTCATCAGCGACAAGTTCGACTCGGCGCCGATCAGGTTTTTCACACGCTCGGGGTCGTCAACGCCCGGCATCTGCAGCAGGATCTGGCCCGACGATTCAGCACCGTGACGCTGAAGCGTCGGCTCTTTGACGCCGAAAGCATTGATCCTGCTTTCGATGATCTTTAAAGCCTGATCTACGGCTTGGCGCTTCAGGACCTCCTGAGTCTGTGCGGGAAGCGACCAAACGATGGACGTGCCGTTGTTCGACTCGGTCCAGTTCGCAAAATCGACTTTCTTCTTAACTTCATCGATCACGGCCTGGGCCTGCGAGCCGTCCGAGAGATTCAGCGTTACCGCGTAGTTGCCCTTCTCAGCCGTTATGACATTGTTAGTGACAGGAAGTTTTGCGTCCTGAGCGGCAGTGATGGCTGCCTGAGCATTGTTCTCGGTGAGGGTCTTAAGATAGTCATCGGTCTTAACCCTCATAACGAGGTGAGAACCGCCCTTCAGGTCGAGTCCCAGGCTTATGTTCTGGGCCAGATTAGCTTTGATCCCCTGCCATGTGAGATCGGCCGATGTCGGCGTACGCCTCGGCCCAAAGACCAGGTATATTCCGACCAATGTGATAACGACGATAACCGCCGTCCTGATCAACAAACCAGTATTCTTCATAACTACAACTGCTATTCCGGCTTCCTGCCTACGACCGCACTTTTTCCAACCTCGAGAAGCGACTTCTCGGCGCTCATGATAATGAAACTAGTCTCTCTTATCTCTTTGACCCGCCCGATGATGCCGCCGTTTGTGACGACCTCATCGTTGATCTTCAATTGAGCGATCATGTCCTGAAGCTGCTGCTTCTGTTTTTTCTGGGGCATGATAACGAGAAAGTAGAAGATAGCAAAAATAAATACGAACGGAAGCAGCGTCCAAATAATGCTGCCGCCGCCTGCATTTTCCTGAAATAGGAAAAGGTGAATGTTCATATAGTTGTCGAGTCGAAAGACAAAAGTAAAATGATATACATTTCACTCATCTTAATCAAACCGCCCCGGCATTGCGCCGCTATGCGTTTGTGTGCCAGAGTTCTCCGGTATCAAGATCCCTGCTGTCTCTGCACCGTTGCGGGAAATCCGCTTTTGTCGCGCAGTGTCGCGGAGATGAACGAGTCCCTGTTTCGGGGCCCCGCAAGTTCAGGACACCCCCAGCCCGGCAAGGAACTCGCGGCGAAACGACGAAAACCGCCCTTCCGTTATTGCTGCCCGTGCCCTTCGCATCGTTTCCAAAAAGAAAGATACGTTATGATGTGAGATCAGCGTAGCGGCCGTCATTTCGCCTGCGAGATTCAGGTGCCTGAGATATGCGAGCGAATATCGCCGGCAAACCGAACAAACGCAGTCAGGATCAAGCGGCCCGTCATCCGTAGCGAATTTTGCGTTTCGTATGTTGATCTTCCCACGCGATGTGAACGCACTTCCGGTGCGCCCGTTCCGGGTCGGTATCACGCAATCGAACATATCTACGCCGCAATTTACGGCCTCTATAAGGTCCTCGGGCGTCCCCACTCCCATTAGATATCGCGGAGCATCGGCCGGCATCTGCGGTGCCAGAAAGTCGAGGACCTCGTACATTACCGATTTTTCTTCACCGACGCTGAGGCCGCCGATCGCGTAGCCGTCAAAGCCGACCTCGATGGTTCGATCAAGGCTTTCTCGTCTAAGATCGAGGTGCCCGGCTCCCTGAACAATTCCAAACAGCGCTTGATGACCGGACATGTCATTCACCTCGTCGGACCGCAGGAGGCCGGCCGACGTCTGTAGTTCATCAAACCGAGCCTTCGACCTCGCGGCCCAGCGGGATGTCAGTTCGAGGCTCTTTCGCGTCGCCTCGTGCCCTGCATCGCCGGGCGGACATTCGTCAAAGACCATCACGATCTCAGATCCTAAGGCGGCCTGTATCTCCATCGAGACCTCAGGCGAGAGAAACTTCTTGCTGCCGTCAAGGTGCGACCTGAATTCTACGCCTTCCTCAGTTAGTTTTCTCAGATCGGTCAGGGAAAAGACCTGAAATCCGCCCGAATCGGTCAATAGCGAGCGCTGCCATGATGTAAATCT
>CAYSMU010000373.1:0-3793 GCA_964432145.1 uncultured Chloracidobacterium sp. | reverse complement strand
TTGAGCCGGCACGCGACAGGAGGATCTCGGCAACTGCCGGGTTGGCGTCAAGGGCGCCTGCCATCCTGATCGGGACTTTGCTCATCACGGGCTTCATCGGATCGGTATTCGCTGCGGAAGTGTGCGATTCGTGGCCTCCGTCGCCGTGATCCATTTTGGCGAATATCGCCAGATCTGCCGGTGCGTCCGGCCGCTGCCCCAAAAGGAACGCGGTTGAAGTTACCACTGTGCTATTTGACGAGACGAACAAAGGGACAGCCACGATCTCTTTCACGCCCCGGGCGATCAACTTATCAACGGCCGCCTGTATCGTCCGTTTAGTTGCCATGCCAAGAGCGACCTCGACCGGGAAAGCTGTTTCGACTTCGGAAGCCACCTTTTTTACCTCATTGTTCCAATTCGGGTTGCCGCCATGTGCAAGCAACAGCACCCCCGTTTTACCAGTATTTTTCGCAGGGCCATGAGCCGCGTGGTCATGCTGTGCAGGTGACGCAAACGCGGCGATAAGAATAACCGGAAATATCAATGCAAGTTTCTTAAGTACTATTTTCATAAGACCTCTTTTCTATCTGCCGAACCTCATGAGACGGCCGTTCACAAACGGGTACCCCTTAATCGTAGGGCGTTAGTGATCACCGAGACCGAACTGAATGTCATCGCCGCGCTCGCGATCATTGGTGACAAGAGCAATCCGAACACCGGAAACAAAACGCCGGCCGCGATCGGCACTCCGACCATATTGTAAACAAACGCGAAGAACAGGTTTTGACGTATATTCTTCATCGTGGTTCGGCTTAGATTGCGGGCTTTCAAGATACCATCGAGATCGGGCTTGAGCAGCGTGATATCGGCGGATTCAATGGCGACGTCCGTTCCGCTTGCGAACGCGATGCCAACGTCGGCCTGAGCCAACGCCGGAGCGTCGTTCACTCCGTCACCGGCCATTGCGACTATCGTGCCCTGCGACTGCAGCCCTTTCACCTTGGCAGCTTTGTCCTCGGGCATGACTTCGGCAAAAACATGATCTATGCCGAGTTGTTTGGCGACGGCCTCAGCGGTGACACGGTTATCGCCCGTCATCATCACGACCTCGATGCCCTGGCGGTGAAGTTCGTCAATTGCGGCCTTCGCGGACGGCTTTATTGCGTCTTCGATCGTAAGGTACCCGATCTCTTGGCCGTTAACGCTCACTGCCAAACCTGCAGTTGCCCCTGACGCCCTTCCAACAAAGATCTCGTCCTTTCCGATGTTCCCGTGGACGCCCACGCCGGTAGCGGAGCGGAAATTCGAAACTTCGAGAAACGGCAGGCGACGATGCTCGGCCTCGGCAACGATGGCTGCGGCAAGTGGATGCTCGCTGTGGCGTTCAAGGGACGCCGCAAATTGAAGTACCTCGTTCTCATCCGGAACCCGGCCGCTCGCCGGTCTGACAGCCGAGGCGATCGTGATCTCGGTGACTCGCGGCTTTCCTTCTGTCAGCGTCCCTGTCTTGTCGACAACAATGGCATTTACCTTTTCGAGTGTCTCGAGAGCCTCGGCTTTCTTGATCAGCACGCCGTTCTTCGCTCCGTGGCCCGTGCCGACCATGATCGACATTGGTGTTGCCAGCCCGAGGGCACACGGGCAGGCGATGATCAGTACCGACACCGCGGCGACAACCGCCGATGCGAAGCTGCCGAGTATCAGCCATACGATGAACGCGATGATCGCGACAAAAATTACCGCCGGAACAAAATAGGCCGAGACGACGTCCGCAAGCCTCTGTATCGGTGCACGGCTGCGTTGGGCTTCGCCGACCATTTTGACGATCTGAGAGAGAAGCGTTTCGCTGCCGACCTTTTCAGCCCGCATGGTGAACGAGCGATTGCCGTTGATGGTGCCGCCGATGACTTTGTCACCGGCGTGCTTCTCGACGGGCATCGATTCGCCAGTGACCATCGACTCGTCGATCGATGTCTCGCCGTCGATGATGGAACCGTCAGTAGGCACTTTTTCATTCGCTTTTACACGCAGGGTTTGACCGGCATGGACGTGCCGCATATCGATGACCTCGTCACTGCCATCGTCGCGAATAACAGTCGCGGTTTCGGGCGCAAGTCGGAGCAATTCCTTGATCGCTGACGACGTCTGCGACCTCGCTTTCAGCTCAAGCACCTGGCCAAGCAGAACGAGCGTCGTGATCACGGCCGCGGATTCAAAATATCCCGGGATCAGCCCGCTGTGAGCGTCCCGCATTTCGGCAGGGAACCAACCGGGCCCGAACAATGCCGCCAAACTCAGCAAATACGCAGCCCCTGTGCCGATCGCGATCAGCGTGAACATATTCGGGCTGACGTTTTTGATCGATGCGACCGCCCGCTCAAAAAATGGAAATCCGCCCCAAAGAACAACCGGAGTTGCGAGCACGAACTGGATCCACATCGATATCGCCGACGCACGACCGTGCGGCCATGCCGGAAAAAGGGAATTGAGATCGACGAACATCTCGCCCATAGCAAGCACAAAGACCGGAATGGTCAGGATCGCCGAGAGGCGAAATCGGCGCTTCATATCGATAAATTCCGGATCGGGTGTGTCGTCGAGCGAGATCTCCTTTGGCTCGAGGGCCATGCCGCACTTTGGACAGCTGCCGGGACCGATCTGTACGACTTCCGGGTGCATCGGGCAGGTGTATTCCACGTCCAGCGGCAAATTCTCCGCCTCGGCAGGGAAAAGGTACTTTTCCGGTGCCGCCTTGAACTTGGACAGGCAGCCGGTCGAACAGAAATGATAGGTCGTGCCTTTGTGCTTGTGAGATCCGGCGGCGGTTTTCGGATCTACCGTCATACCGCAAACCGGGTCGATCGAGGTGGCGACAGCTATCTCTGGCTGTGAGATCAAGTAATGCTCGGCAGGGGCGTGCCCGGCGTCGCAGCATGAGCCGGCCACTGTCTCGGTCGCGCCGGAAAGGTATTTTTCAGGCTCTGCAATGAACTTGTCTTTGCAGCCCGGATTGCAAAAATAATAGTCTGTCCCGTCGTGCTTATGGCTTGCCGCAGCCGATTCGGGTGTGACAAGCATCTTGCAAACCGGGTCGGTGTGTATCTCCGGAAGCGAGGCCGCTTTACGGCCAAGTTGCACTGGCATCGGTTTCGTTGGTTCACTGTTTTTCATGTTTCGTTCCTCCGATACAAGTCTACAACCTGTGAGTAAGTGTCAGGTCAAGCGCTGTCTTGCGACTCCGAAAACGACTCGATCAGACGGCACACCGAATGCCCGTCCGGTTCTGAATTTTTCATCTTCTTCCACATTTCTGCGGCGGCCTCAAGACGCTTCTGCAGTCGCTTCATTTCGCGGATCTTCTCACGGTTTTCTTCGATACGCTTCTCAACGACTTCACGGACCATCGGACAAGGCGAATCGCCGTGGACTGCGTGGCCGAGGATCTCTTCGATTTCTGCAAGCGTGAAACCCAGTTCTTTCGCCGCCGAGATGAATTTGAGCCGGTCGCGGTCCGCCGGCTTATAGACCTTGTAACCGTTGCGAAGATCGCGAGACGGCTTTAGCAACCCGATCCGTGTGTAATAGCGGACGGTAAAAAGCGGTACATTTGCCCTCTTTGCCAGAATTGAGGCGGTCATCATAACCAGTTCATTTCCTTTAATTGTTCAAAAATATTCGGCATGAAATTTATTTTACGCCTGTCGCTGACTTTTCAGGAATTAAGGGAGAATTGGAAATTTGTTTAACTGGGTAAAACCGTTTTGGTTTTGCCGACCTTAACCGAAAAGGCAATTGCCCGCGAGGGCAAACG
>CAYSMU010000372.1:0-3802 GCA_964432145.1 uncultured Chloracidobacterium sp. | reverse complement strand
GGACCGCGAGCCAGGATTTGCGACCTTACTGCGGATCATACTGGAGCAACAGGTCTCGCTCGCCTCGGCAAAGGCCTGTTTCGACAAGCTCACGGCTCGTCTTGGTAATGTCACGCCCGAGAATGTGCTTCAGCTCAATGATGCCGATCTTAAGGCCGTCGGATTCAGCCGTCAAAAGACGGCTTACGCACGACATTTGGCCGAGGCGTTGCTCGAGGAACGCATCGATCTCGACACACTTCACACCCTTCCCGATCATGACGTTAAGGCCGAACTCATCAAGCTCAAGGGTATCGGCGAATGGACCAGCGATATTTACCTGCTGATGGCACTCTTGCGTCCGGACGTGATGCCTCGCGGGGACATCGCTCTACACACGGCGTGGCACAAGCTGTCGGGCGAATCACGGCCTTCGTCAGACGAGTTTCTTGCGATCGCGGAACGCTGGCGGCCGTTTCGCTCGGTCGCAGCAAGATTGCTGTGGCATTTTTATTTGAGTGAAAGGAGAAAGGTGTAAAAGTGAAAAGGTGAAAGAGTGAAAAAGTTGGAGCACTCCAAATCGCTAAAACTCGTGGATCGCCTGTATCTTCCCCTGAATTGCCACTAGCTTCAGCTAGTGGATTAGGAGTATAAATATGAAATTCGCGGGCTTTAGCCCGCTATCTGCTATGCCATACATCAGCGTTTGGGTTCACTTTGTATGGACCACAAAAGACAGGGAACCGAATTTGACCGAAGCTATCCGCAAACGGGTTTTCGATCACATTCGCGAGAACGCTCAAAAAAAGGGGATTTTCATTGGGGCGTTGAATGGATGGGTGGAGCACGTCCACTGCCTTGTATCTCTCGCATCCGGCCAATCCCTCGACGAGATCATGCGGTTGCTCAAAGGGGAATCTTCACACTGGATCAATCAAAATCAGATGTGTCACGGAAAGTTTCACTGGCAAGATGAGTATTTTGCGGTCTCGGTGAGCGAGTCTGTACTGCCGCAGGTGCGAAAGTATATCGACTCCCAGGAAGAACATCATCGGACTCGGCCTTTTCAAGAGGAATATGAAGATTTCTTGATTCGTGGCGGTTTCACAAAGCACATGGGCTAAAGCCCGAGGATGTTTTAGTTGCCTTTGATCCACTAGCTGAAGCTAGTGGCAATTCAAAATGCTGGCGAGAACCTGGTGGCAATTCATATAGCTAAAGCCGGTGGCAATTCTTGAAGAATACTTTGCGGCCCTGTTGTACAATATCCCCAATGAAGATCCTCGACGTTGGCTGCGGCACTAACAAGTATCCGGGGGCGATCGGCCTCGATTACAATCCCCGCACGGGGGCCGACGTTATTCACGATCTCAATGAGGTCCCGTACCCGTTTCCCGACAATGAATTCGACCTTGTAGTTTCAAACCATGTTGTCGAACACGTCCCGGACGTAATGTCGTTTATTACCGAGCTTTACCGCATTACAAAGCCGGGAGGCCGAATTAAGCTCCTAACGCCGCATTATACCAATGCCGATTGGGCCGCCGACCCAACGCACCGCAACCATTTCAGTTCCTATTCGTTCAACACGTTCATCGCCGAGCGGCGAAATTTCAAGTTCTACACCGACGTCAACTTAAGACCTGTTCGAACATACTGCTCGCTCGCCAATCTCTGGCGGGCACTCGGCATCGAATTTCTGGTGAATCTCGATCAAAAAATGCCGTCGATGCGGTTCCTGCGAAAATTCTGGGAGCAATATCTGAGCTATATTATTCGGGGTAAGGAACTGCAGTTCGAGTTTGAGGCAGTTAAGAGTATAGCCACCGAGAACACGGAGAGCACTGAGCAAACTTGATCCCTGTCTCATGGATCTCCGTGTGCTCTGTGGCAAATTCCCGGCAAACTATTCCCGAACCTTGCCGCATCTGTTATCGTTAGAAGATTCGGTTCGTTATTTGTTGAGGTAGATCGATGAAGACCAGATTTTTTGCTTTTGCCGCTATCGCGGTCATGCTCGTAAACATCGCGGCTTTCGCCAAGCCGGACACACGCCGCAAAACGCCCAAACAGCTTCGTGCCGCCAAGCTTGTCTCGATGCTGCCTGCTTCGGACGGCGTCGTTTCGTTTGAGGCAAAACGTTTTTTGACCGATTCATTGCCCCGGATGATGTCGGCAAACCAGCCGATGCTCGCCGAGGTAACTGCCAAACTCAACGAAATGGAGAGCCGCACTGGCATTGACCTTCGCAAGTTCGAACAGGTTGCCGTCGGCGTCGCATTCAAACAGGTCACGCCGAAGAATGTCGTTTTCGATCCCGTTGCGATCGCCAGCGGTGACGTCAATGCGGGTGCTCTGATCGCCGTGGCGAGGCTCGCCTCAAAGGGTACTTACCGCACCGAGAGCGTGGCCGGCCGTACCGTTTACATCTTTGCGGCAAAGGACGTTTTTCAGAAAACATCGGCAAGGGCCCCCGATTCTAAGATCGCGGAATTCATCGGCAAGGCTCTCGACGGCATGACTAAGGACGTTGCAGTCACGGCATTTGACGAAAAGACGCTCGTCATGGGCTCGCTGGCACGCGTCACCGAGACGCTCGAAGGCAAGAGCCGCGTTGCTGCCGATGTTGCGGGATTGCTCTCGGCAAAAGGTACAGAGATCGTGACCTTTGCCGCTCGCACCCCGAATGGAATGGGCACTCTCGTGCCGCTCGAGAACGACGAATTTGGAAAGAATATCGACTCGATCCAATACCTCTCCGGTTCGCTGGACATGGTAGCCGCCGGGGCGAGCCTCGCCGTCGCCGCCAGGACCAAAAAGGCCGAACAGGCACAGGCACTTCGCGAAACGCTCGACGGGTTGATGATGGTCGGCAAGGCCATCTTCGGCAACTCGAAACGCCCCGACCAGCAGATCTACGGCCGCCTGCTCAAGGCCGCAAGAGTCGATTCCAAGGGCACCGACGTCTCACTCGACATACTCGTCGCCCAGGCCGACATCGACGCCCTTATAGCTACGGTGAAATAGATCGTTGGGAAACTGACAAAACGCGAGCGAAGGTCCACGGCCTTCGCTTTTTTTGTGTTTTCCGTCGTTTCCGGTATCGCCAATGTCATCTACCGCAGGCGGTCCTGACGGTTTCGGCGATATCCGCCCTGAGATCGCTGGCGGGCGAAGCGGTCGAGGTCGCGATTGTACGTACCGTCTTCGCCAAACAAGGGAAAGAGCTGAAGATCGGCTGATAGGTATCCGGCGCGGAGTTCGACGGGGCGAGGGCCGGCCTTGACCACGCGGACACTAGTGCCGCGGACCTCGGCGATCCAATCGGCAAATTCCTGGGCTCTTCCGACAGTCGCTGACAACAGCAGTAGCCTGATCCGGGCAGGAGAAAGGATGATCGCCTCTTCCCAGACGTGACCGCGGTCCTCGTCGGAGAGATAATGGGCCTCGTCCAGAATGACAAAGTCTGTATCTACCTGGCCCTCGCCGCGAAGTGCGTCAAATAGTTGATTCCTATATATTTCCGTCGTTCCGACGATCAACGGGGCACCGGAATTCTCTTTGCGGTCGCCGGTCAGGATTCCCACGTTTTCGGCACCGAATTCGAGCTGAAATTCGGCGTATTTCGAGTTAGTAAGTGCCTTTAACGGCGTCGTGTACCATGCCCGTTTGCCCGCGGCCAAAAGACGGCGAATTTCCTCGCGTGCTATCCACGTTTTGCCGCTGCCGGTCGGCCCGGTGACCAGCACGTCCTGGTTCTCGATAGCGGCAAGAGCTTCGATCTGGAATGGGTCGGGCTTGATCGGTTTCCGCTCAGGCACAC
>CAYSMU010000371.1:0-3846 GCA_964432145.1 uncultured Chloracidobacterium sp. | reverse complement strand
CTTAATTTCCTTGAAAAAGCCGACGTGGCTGTTCCATTCGCCGCGTTTCTTCTTCAATCCGGCGTAAAGAATGTCGTGGACGAGCGTCGATTTGCCCGAGCCCGAAACGCCGGTCACGCAAACGAGCATATCGAGCGGGATCTTGACCGAGATATCCTTCAGATTGTGCTCGCGAGCACCGATGATCTCGATCTTGCTTTTGGTCGCGGTCCGGCGCTTCTGCGGCACCTTGATCTCTGCATCGCCGCGAAGATATTTCGCGGTAAGCGACCGCTCGCTCCTCATCAGTCCCTTGAAATCACCTTCAAAAACCAACTCGCCGCCAAATTCACCGGCATGGACGCCGATGTCGATGATGTGATCGGCCGACCTCATCGTTTCCTCGTCGTGCTCGACGACGAGAACGGTGTTGCCGATGTCGCGAAGATTCTCGAGGATCTTGATCAGCCTCGAATTGTCACGCGGATGCAGGCCGATGCTCGGCTCGTCCAAAACGTAGAGCGTGCCGACGAGCAGGGAACCGAGATTGGTCGCGAGCTGAATCCGCTGAGCTTCGCCGCCGGAAAGGGTCGCCGCAAGACGGTCGAGCGTTAGGTAATCGAGCCCGACCTCGACAAGGAACTTCAGCCGCCTTCGTATCTCGAGCAACAGCTTGTCCGCGATCTGCGAACGCTCGGTGTCGAGCGTGAGAGACTCAAAGAAATCAAAAGAGTCGCGCACCGACATCTCGACGATATCGGGCAGCGACCTGCCGCCGATCTTGACATCGCGAGCTTCTTGGCGAAGGCGCTGGCCTTCGCAGTCAGGGCATTTTGTGTAACCCCGATATTTGGCGAGAAAAACGCGGACGTGGAGCTTGTATTTCTTTGTCTCGAGCCACTGGAAAAAGCCCTTTAGGCCGCGCCAGCCTTCGTCGCCGTAAATGATGCAGTTTTGCTGAAAGTCGGGCAGATCGGCGAACGGAGCGTTGATATCGATGTTCGCCGAGGCTGCGTATTTGAGTAGTTCTTTCTGTGCCCATGCGTGCGTCGGCCGCGTAAAAGGTTCGATCGCACCGCCCTTTATCGAGGTGAGCGGATTGGGAATGACGAGTCCGTAATCGATGCCGATCGTATTGCCAAACCCCTGACACGTCGGGCACGCACCGTACGGCGAATTGAAACTGAAAAGAGATGGCTCGGGCTCTTCGTACCGCGTGCCGTCGTACTTGCAGATGAAGCGGTCAGAGAATTTCAGGTTCGTCCGCTCTGTTGTTTCGACCACCGCGGCGTGTCCCTCGCGAAAGCAGATCTCAAGCGAATCGACCAGCCGTTGTCGGATCTCGGGGTCGGCCTTTAGGCGGTCGATCAGGACGAACGTGTTGTCGAAATCGTCAAAGGGATAATCCTCGGGCCGCGACAGCTCGATCATTTCGCCATCGCGAAAGAGGCGTGAAAAGCCCTGCTGCAGTAGCGAGATCAAGAATGCCTGAGTGCTGAGATCGACGGGTTTTGGCGTTCGTCTTGCCCGGTTCGCCGGCGTTTTTCTTTCTTTTCGTGAAGCGGTGTCTTCCTGAATGGGAAAAAGAACATAAAAGCGTGTCCCCTCGGCCAATTCAGCGAGGATCTCATCGGCGGCCGATTCGGGCGAATCCTTTTTTACTTCACGGCTGCAGACATGGCATATCGTTTGGCCGGCACGGGCAAAAAGCAGACGAAGATAATCGTAGATCTCGGTCTGGGTCGCGACGGTCGAGCGCGGATTCTTGGTCGAGTTTTTCTGCCTGATTGCGATCGCCGGAGCAATGCCGGTGATCTCGTCGACGTCGGGCTTGTCCATCCGCTCGAGGAACTGGCGGGCATAGGCCGACAGCGACTCGACATAGCGGCGCTGGCCCTCGGCATACAGCGTGTCGAAAGCGAGCGACGATTTGCCCGAGCCGGAGACGCCGGTGATGACCGTCAATTTGTTGACAGGAAGCGAGACCGAGATGTTCTTGAGGTTGTGTGTGCGGGCTCCGCGTACTTCGATCTGTTCTTCTTTTGATCTCGCAGCCTGCATAGATAGGATCTCTGTCGTTAAGACAAAAGAGTATTTTATCAAATCGTCCATCGCCGAACAAAAAGGGAATATCGGGCATCGAACAGTTGATATACGAGTATGAAGTACCTTCTCACAGTCCTTTGTCTTGCCTCGGCCGTGGTGTTTTCGAGCTGCCAATTGAGTCGAACTCGCGCCTCCGAGTCCATTGAAACTCGGCCGACCGACCCCGCAGTAGCTAACAAAACGCCGGTCCTCGTTGAGCTTTTTACATCCGAGGGCTGCTCGAGCTGCCCACCGGCAGATCGCCTGCTGATCGACATTTCGACCAGGCAGCCGTACAAGGACGCCGAGGTGATCACGCTCGGGTTTCATGTCGATTATTGGGACCACATCGGCTGGAGAGACCGCTTCTCGTCGCGTGAATACACCAAACGGCAGGAGGAATACTCGCGGCATTTTCGGCTGGATTCGACCTATACGCCGCAGATCGTGGTCGATGGCGAACGCGAGGTCGTCGGCAACAACAGGCAAAGCGTCGATGATGCCGTGGCGATGTCCAGCGGTGAAAAGGCCGAGGTGCGGCTCGCACTCGAAAACGGTCAACTCTCGGTCAACATCGACAAACTGGCCACGCAGAAAGGCTCGACCGTTTACCTTGCGGTTGCCGAGAGCGGGTTGCGATCGGCCGTGAGCGGCGGCGAGAATTCGGGGAGAAGTCTGGATCATGCTTCCGTCGTTCGGGAACTCAGATCTTTGGGCAGGATCGAGGCGGGCAAGAATGGTTACACGGCCCAGGTAAAGGTGCCCTCCGGCGGCGACTGGAAATTGGACAATCTGCGTTACGTTGTCTTTGTGCAGGACGACGCGACCTTGAAGGTACACGGTGTCGCTGCGATCGGGCGTTGATCATGTCTGCTTTTTCGCTTTGAATTTCCGATGCGGCGTCATCTGCTGGCTCATTCTAACCCGAGTAAATGCAAAGACCGGCGAATAGCTTCGCGGACGGACCTCGGGGTGTGACGGCACGGCGACGGTCCAGTTGCCTTGCTTGGCGTCGATCGTCAGCGACACGGCCAACTCGCCTTTCTTAACCGAGAAAGGCTCGAAGGGATAGATCCCAGTGCCCCAGCTTTGCGACCGCCGCGAGTCCATCTCGATCTTGTCGGTGAAGTAATGCCGGTTAAATGTCGCGATGGCGTTCGCCCGCGAGACGTCTTTCATCTTCCACGAAGCTTTGAGGTTCGCTAGCGGCGGAGGGCTCTCGACGCTTGGAAAGTCGATGTCCACCAAGGCGATCGGATCGGCCAGATACTCGACCTTGCGGCCCGTAGGATTCGGCAGGCTCTGCGGATAGTTGAGTTGGATCGATCGAAGCATCTCCGATGTGATCGGCACCTCGGCGGGTGACGCGGGCCAATTGACGTGTACGGGAGCCGCAAAACTCACCAGCCGCTGCGGGATAAGCACGCCGCCCGGAGCCAGGAACCGAGTTCGAAGGTCGATGAAAGAGCTTATCGTCTCGGCTCCCAAGGCATCGCCGCCAAACAGTTCGCTAACGATCAGGTCAAACTTGCCTTTGATCTTGACGTCGTCCGACCGGCCGTGAATGATCTCGATACAGTCCGCGACGCCGTTTTCCTGAGCGTGTTTATGGATGAATGGGATCAGGCATTCCTCGATCTCGACCGCGACCACGCGTTTTGCCCCGAGTTTTGCCGCGAGTATCGCCCAAACGCCGGTGCCCGCACCGATATCGAGAAAACTGGTACCCGGATCTACATGCTGCTTGATCGAACGCGCCAAAAGTTTGTTGCGTACGTTGTC
>CAYSMU010000370.1:0-3850 GCA_964432145.1 uncultured Chloracidobacterium sp. | reverse complement strand
GCCGACGGGCGACGGGCCGCACGAGGTAGTTTTGTCCGCAGACGGCAGGACGGCATTTGTCGCAAACTACGGCGCACAGACGCCGGGAAGTTCGCTGTCGATCATCGACGTTGTGACGGCAAAGGAGATCCGGAAGGTCGATCTACTGCCGCTCGTTCGCCCGCACGGGATACAACTTATCGGCGGAAAGCTCTATTTCACCGCCGAGGCGAGCCGGGCCATCGCCCGCTACGATCCGGCGACAAACAAGGTCGATTGGTTTATGGGCAGCGGTCAAAACGCGACCCATATGATCGCCGGTTCCGCGGACCAGAAAAAGTTCTATACGGCCAACATCGGCTCGGATTCGATCACAGCGTTCGAGTTTACAAACATTCCGCCCGCTCCGGGCCCGTCGAAGATAACTCACATCCCAGTCGGTAAACAGCCTGAGGCGATCGATCTCTCGCCCGACGGTAAAGAGGTTTGGACGGGGCTCAACGCCGAGGGCATGGTCGAGATCGTCGATACGGCAGCTTACAAGTCGGTCGCAAAAGTGAATATCGGTGGCCGGCCGTATCGGGTGAAGTTCACGCCCGACGGCAAACGCGTGGTCTGTACGATGTTTGCCTCAAAAGAGCTATTGATCATCGACGCGGCGACTCGCAAAGAGATCAAACGGATCAAACTCGACACGACGCCAATGGGCATCGTCTTTTCGGCCGACGGCAAAACGGCATTTGTAACCGTGGTGCAGCCCGACGCCGTCTATAAGATAAACCTCGAATCCGGCGAAGTCACGGGCCGGGCGACGACCGGTGCCGGACCCGACGGCATCGCCGTTGCGGGCGTTTAGCGGCGATCGACCCCCGGCGTTTCGGGCGGCGTGGGATCGCCCCGGTCGAGGCAGTAATATATGGCAACTCAAAGACTTCACAATAGCATTAACGTTGTAGATCAACTCGCCACGCTCAGAAAAACAGTGAAGGATATTCTGCATGAGATGGACGCAAAGGCGCGTCCGGTACAGATCGACGCCGAGAACGGCATCGACTTTTACGATACGGTCGCTCGATTTGAGGTGCAACTGATCGAATCGGCACTCGAGATGGCCGGCGGACGGCAAAACCGTGCCGCAACGCTTTTGAGAATGAGGCGAAGCACGCTGAATTCGAAGATGAAACAGCTCAACATGAGAAAGGCAGATACAAAATGACCATCAAAGCATTAAGAAACAGATCGTTCGCGGCGCTGATTTTGCTCGCGATCATTGTTGGGGTTCCGGGCCTTACATCGGCGCAAAAGACGAACGGCAAGGCCACTGCACCGGCCGCTGATTTTGGTAATGTGAACGGCGTTACGGCAAAGCAGCTAAAGGAATATCTTACGTTCATCGCGTCTGACGAACTCGAGGGCCGCGACACGCCGTCGCGGGGCCTCGACATCGCGGCGATGTACATAGCTCAGCATCTCGCGAGCTGGGGCCTCAAGCCCGCGGGCGACAACGGGAGCTATTTTCAGAAATTCCCGCTGAAACGTAATCGGATCGACGCACAGAACGTGCGCCTTGATATCAATGGGCAGCCATTCGTCTACGGCGAGGATTTCTTCTCGTCATTGACCCAGGCGAACGTACCGCCGAGCAACCTGGTATATGTAAGCCACGGCTGGGTGATCAAATCAAAGAACATCAACGCCTATCAGGGGATCGACGTCAAGGACAAGATCATCGTCGTCGCAAACAGTCTGCCAAAAGGCGTGACCTTTAACGACCTGCAGGGCAAGGCGGGCGAAGACTGGTTCTCGCCGCCCTTGTATGCTCAGGCAAATGGTGCGAAAGCCGTGATCGCCTTTGGCACGTTTAACGACCTTGCGAACTGGCAGGCGACAAAGTGGCGACAAACCGAACGAGGGGCGGTCAACTATGGAGACTCTCAGAATCAGATCACGGTTCCGATCATTACCGCCGGCCCGCGGCTCACAAATGCTATCTTTCAGGGGGAGAAGGCGTCCGCCGCGACTATTTTTACAAAGACGATCCAACAGGAATTTTTCGAGCCGTTTGAACTCAAAGCGAGCAAGAAGATCGGCCTGGCGGTATCACTCAAGAGCGACACACTCTACACACAAAATGTGGTCGGAATTCTTGAAGGTTCAGATCCGGTATTAAGGAACGAGTACGTTGCCATTGGAGCGCATTACGACCATGTCGGGATGAATCCATTCGCCCCGGGCGAGGACAAGATCTGGAACGGAGCTGACGACGACGGCAGCGGGACTGTTTCGGTCCTCAATATCGCCGAGGCATTTGCGAAAGGGCCGCAGCGGCCGAAACGCTCGATACTCTTTATCTGGCACGCCGGTGAGGAAAAAGGCCTTTGGGGCAGCGACTATTTTACAAGCAATCCGACGGTTCCGATCACCTCGGTCATTACACAATTAAATGTGGATATGATTGGCCGCTATCAAAACCCAGGTGACGAAAATCATCCTCAAAACAAGCGACTGCCGAAGCCGCATGAGGTCTTTACGATAGGCAACAAAATGATGAGCACCGAGCTGGGTCAGATCGCGGACGAGGTCAATGCTTCGTTCCTTAAGCTGAATTTCAATTCGCAGTATGACGGGCCCGATCATCCGGACCAGTTTTTTTACCGTTCGGACCATTTCAATTATGCTCGAAAGGGCGTGCCTATTATTTTCTTTATGGACGGCGACCACGCAGACTATCACCAGCCGTCGGACTCGGTGGAGAAGATCAACTTCGAGCAAATGGAAAAGGTCGCCCGGACGATCATGGCGATCGGTTGGACACTCGCCAATGGAGCCAAGCGGCCGACGGTCGATAAACCGCTGCCGGCTTCGGTGACCCGCAACTAGTTTCGATATGGAACAATTTGTGCGAAGATCCGTAAACTAGATCGTAATTTAAGATCTTCAACAGGAACGGAGAATACCAATTATTATGTTTAGACGAAAATTCATTACCGGGGCATTGCTCTTCGCCATTCTTTTGCCCGGACTGGCGTTCGGCCAGGGCGCGGCCCCGGCAGTTTACACGGCTCCCAAAGAGACAATTGATAAGATCCGCGACGAGGGAATGAACCGCTCGCAGGTGATGCAGACCCTTTCCTACATGACCGACGTGATCGGCGGCCGCCTGACCAATTCGCCAAATATGAAACGAGCGAACGAATGGACTCGCGACAAGATGAAGGAATGGGGCATGCAGAACGCCCGTCTCGAATCTTGGGGGCCGTTTGGCCGCGGCTGGGCGGTTAGGAAATTCTCGGCCGTCGTCACCGAGCCGCAGTTTCTCAATGTGATCGCATACCCAAAGGCTTGGTCGCCCTCGACGAAAGGTGCGATAAGCGGCGAGGTCGTGCATCTCGACGCCAAGACGCCTGAGGACCTCGCTAAATACAAAGGACAGCTTCGCGGTAAGATCGTGCTCGTTTCAAATTTAAGGCCGCTGAAACCGATCGATAAGGCACTCCTGAATCGAATATCGGACGAAGAACTTGCAAAGCTCGCTGCGGCTCCGGACCCTTCGGCGTCAGGCGACACCGGGAATCCGCCGCCCGCGATGATAAAGAATTTCGTCGACATGATGAACTCACAGGCAAAGAAGATGAAGTTCCTCATTGACGAGGGCGCAGCGGTCATGATCGACAGCAGCAATCAGGGCAGCGGCGGCACGGTATTCGTTCAGGGTGCGGGCGTCGGCGTCGAGATGGGCGAGGTC
The DNA here is from genome assembly GCA_964432145.1 of uncultured Chloracidobacterium sp. GTDB lineage: Bacteria > Acidobacteriota > Blastocatellia > Pyrinomonadales > Pyrinomonadaceae > OLB17. The sequence continues at coordinate 126 of CAYSMU010000370.1, read as the reverse complement.
AAGACGATTGAGGATATTTTTGGTGCCGCGGCGTTCCAGCCCTTTAACAAGAAATGGGAGGCAAACATGATGCCTCAGGCGACGATGGCAACCGAGGATTACAATCGCCTCGTCCGCATGATCGAT
>CAYSMU010000369.1:0-3851 GCA_964432145.1 uncultured Chloracidobacterium sp. | reverse complement strand
GGCGCTTGCCGCCCTGCCGCCGCTCCCGTCGCCGTCGGTAACAAGCCGGTCTCGGTCAACGACCGGCCAACGACAAATCTGCCGGTGATCGCGTCCAAACCGTTCGCCGATATGAGTTGGTCAGACGCGAACGACCGCGTTTTCAAGGTCAGCGACCTTAAGGGCAAGGCCCTGATCCTTGATTTTTGGGCGACCTACTGCGGCCCCTGCCGCGAGGAAATACCGCATCTTAATTCCCTGCTCGCAAAATATGGTGCCGACAATCTCCATATCGTCGGCCTGAACGTCGGCGGGGAAGAGGACAGAGTAAAGATCCCCGAGTTCACCAGGACAACTAAGATCGAATATCCGATCGGTTTTCCAGAGGATGCGTTGTCGCAGTTCGTTTTCACCGAGCGAAGCGACATACCGCAGACGATCGTTCTCGACCGCGCGGGCAACCAGGTGACCAAGATCATCGGCTTCAGCCCGGCTATCCAGAAAGAACTCGACGCCGCGGTGGAGAAGGCCGTTAATTCGAACTAACCGCAGCCGTATGAGAGACATTCCAGTCGGCAACGGCAGCCTGCTCGTAAATTTCGACGACAAATACCAAATACGCGACTTCTATTTTCCGCACGTAGGGCAAGAGAACCATAGCGAGGGGTTTCCGTTCAGGTTCGGCGTGTGGGCCGATGGGAGTTTCTCATGGATATTCGAGGATGAGTGGAAACGTGACCTCCGATATCTTCCCGACTCGCTTATAACGGACGTGCGGCTCAGAAATGAGGATCTGGGGCTTGAGATAGTCTGCAACGATATGACAGCGAGCCGCGAGAACCTGTATTTGCGGCACTTGAAGATCAATGATCTAACCAATGCAGAACGCAAGGTCAGGATCTTTCTGCACCACGATTTTCGTATCTACGAGAATAAGGTCGGCGACACCGCATTTTACGATCCGGAAACTTTTTCATTGATCCATTACAAAAAACACAGGTATTTTTTGATCAATACGCTGCCGCACTTTAAGGAATTTGCGACGGGGAGAAAGGCATTTCGTAATCAGGAGGGCACATGGCGAGACGCTGAGGACGGCCATCTGCACGGCGGAGCGATCACGGAGGGCTCGGTCGATTCGACGATCGCCGTATTTGGAGAAATTGAGGCGAACGGCACGTTCGATCTCGATTACTGGATCGCGGCCGGGACTTCACACAAAGAGGTCGCCGCCATTAATTCGAGCGTATTGCGCCGGCAACCGTCCGCCTACTTTCGTGACAGCTCGAAATTCTGGAAAGCGTGGCTTCACTCTCAGAGTATTCATGACCACGGCCTTCCACGGGAGATCACTGCCCTTTACGAGCGAAGCTTGCTGCTCGCTCATACGCAGATCGACAAAGGCGGAGCGATAATCGCTGCGAACGATCACGATGTTACCGAGCGTGCGACCGATCACTACAGCTACCTTTGGCCCCGGGACGGTGCATTTGTGGCAAATGCGTTCGATAGTGCTGGTTACGCAGAGATATCGGCCAAGTTCTTCAGGCTCTGTCATAAGATCGTCCATCCGCGAGGCTATTTTCTTCAGAAGTACAATCCGGATGGGACGGTTGGCTCGGGGTGGCACGCCCATTGGGACAAGCAAAAACAGGTCGAGCTGCTGCCGATCCAGGAGGATGAGACCGCCCTCGTACTTTGGGCGTTGTGGCAGCATTACGACCGGACCCGCGATATCGATCTCGTGCAGGGGCTGTATGACGGCCTGACGATCAGGTGCGCTGATTTTCTGGCCGAATACCGTGATATTCAAACGGGCCTTCCGCTGCCAAGTTGGAATCTTTGGGAAGACCGCCACGGTGTTCATACATTTACGTGTGCGACAGTCGTGGCAGGACTTCGGGCGGCTGCGAATTTTGCCGCGCTTTTTGACGACGCTGATCTTGCACAGAAATATTCCGCCGCGGCTGATGACATGGTCGTGGGAATGCGTGAGCACCTGTTTAGTCAGGGACTTGGCCGGTTTTACCGCGGCTTGCTGACAAACGGAGACGATGCCTTGACGCCGGATGCGACGGTGGACGCGTCGTTATTCGGTGTTTTCTATTTCGGCTGTTTCCCTGTCGACGATCCAATGGTGGTGGGCACGATGAACGCCGTCGAAACTCACCTGTTAGATATACTAGGCGTCGGCGGGGTCGCGCGTTTTGAGAACGACGGCTATATGCGAGTTACTGACAAAGTAACGGGTAACGCATGGTTCATATGCACGCTATGGCTCGCCGAGTATTACATCGCCCGCGCGCGGACTCTCGATGATCTCGAACCCGCCATGGACATCCTGAAATGGGTCGCCGACAGGGCCCTGCCCTCCGGCGTCCTCGCGGAACAAGTAGATCCTGTAACGGGCGGGCCTGTCTCGGTCTCGCCGCTAACGTGGTCACACTCGACCTTTGTAGCGACCGTCCACAATTATCTTGCAAAGTCGGATACTTTGAATGCCCCGGTTAGTGCATCGGCCGATTCTTTACTAGAATCTCATATTTGAGTTCTGTCACAAGATCAAATGAGAAAAGCCAAAATACTCGCCACCCTCGGCCCGTCATCGCGAAGCCATGAGATCATCGCCTCGATGCTCGACGCCGGACTCGGTGCCGTCCGGATCAATATGTCGCACGGGACTCAGGACGAGCATGCCGAGACGATCCGGATAGCAAGGGCGGCGGCCGCCGAACTCGACAAGCCCCTGTCCATCCTGGTCGACCTTTCCGGCCCAAAGATCAGGACCCGCACGCTCAAGGACGGCATATCCGTCCGGCTCGAAACCGGTAAACGATTTGTCATCACAAACCGCGATGTCGAGGGCAGCGAGCATGAAGTGGGAACGAATTATTCCGAACTTCCCGGCATTGTTGGGCCGGGGGCGAGAATACTGATCGATGACGGCGCGATCGAATTGACGGTCGAATCGACGACCGAGACCGATATTCTCTGTACGGTGGTGACCGGCGGAGTACTTGCCGAACGAAAAGGGATCAACCTGCCGAACACCTCGCTTCCGATCCCGTCGCTGACGGAAAAGGACCGCGCCGATCTTGACTGGGCGATGGACCAAAACGTTGATTACATCGCTCTCTCGTTCGTACGGACCGCGGCCGACTGCAAGGAGGTCAAGGACATCATCAAGCGGCAGAATAAGCGTCCTCTCGGGCGTGCCCTGCTGGTCGCCAAGATCGAAAAGGCCGAGGCCATCGAGAACCTGCTGGATATCATTGCCGAGGCCGACGGACTAATGGTCGCGCGCGGCGATCTGGGCGTCGAAACGAGCGTTGAGTTGGTTCCCGTGTATCAAAAACGCATCATCGAACTCGCGGTCGGCCATGACAAATTTGTGATCACCGCGACTCAAATGCTGCAGTCGATGATCGAGAATCCGTTCCCGACGCGGGCCGAGGCGTCGGACGTCGCCAATGCCGTTTGGGACGGGACTGACGCCGTTATGCTGTCTGCCGAGACCGCAAGCGGCAAGCATCCCGTAGAAGCGGTGAGGACAATGGCCAGGATCATCGACGCCGCCGAAACGATAAAGGAAGACAAGCTCAAGAAACCGATCAAGTTCTCGCAGGATCCCTCGGGCCGAACGAGCCAGGCATTGTGCAAAGCCGCCGCCACCGCCGCGAAAGAGATACATACCGAGAAGATCGCGGTCTTTACCGAATCGGGGCTAATGGCCCGCCGCCTTTCGTCTTTTCGATCCGGGCTGCAGACATTTGCACTTACGACCTCGGACGACGTTCGCAATCAACTAGGTCTGATCTGGGGCGTTCAGCCTTTTTGCCAGACAAATTCCAGCGGAAACGAGCCAACTCAGT
>CAYSMU010000368.1:0-3878 GCA_964432145.1 uncultured Chloracidobacterium sp. | reverse complement strand
TTCAACCCCGCGAGCGTATCTCTCAACCTCGCGAAACATCTTTTTCAGTTCTTCGACAGCGGCATCCCGACGTCGAACCAACTCGTTAAAATCAAGCTGTGCACCGCCGCCTCCACCGCCAAAACCACCCCCGAATCCACCACCGCCGGTCACACGTGGAAAGTTGATGAGCAACGACGAAGTGGGCACGACAGCCATTTCGGATTGAGTCGCACCGTTCAGATTGATGATCGCAGCTTGCCCGGAAACGATGCCGCCGCTTGGCTCGGCAACCACGGTCAAAACGCCGTCCACACGAGTGACATTGATGTGCGATGAATGCGGGTTAACACCGTCTATGGCTTTAGCGTTGGCGTTGTAGTTGCCAACTTCCTGTACATCCACCGTTGCATTTGCGCCCTGGCCAACTTCGACGAGTCCCATGTTGGTCGATGCGTCGATCATACCGGGATAGACAGAAAGCCCTTTTCCGTCGATTCGCTCTGCACCCGAAGGGACCGAGGCACCGGCTCCGACTGCCGTGATCTTGCCGTTTTGGACAACGACCGTGCCATTCTCAATGACCGCACCCGAAACGGTAACGATCCGTGCACCAACGATCGCAAATGTACCAGCGCGGCCTGTCCGATTTTGCTGCGATCCGTCACTTTGTCCCGATATCACCGTTGTGGCAAGACCCACTACGGCCAGAGTCAGGAGGAACAATTTTGCCTTTTGCATTCTTACTTTTGCCTTCATGATCAACGGTTACCTCCGTCTCGGTCTGCATCGTCAAGGTCGCCGCGGAGGCGTTCGGTCGGGACGCGAGGAGGTGCACCGCCCGTTCCCGGAGCACGGTTGATGTCGAGTTTTTCAAGAGCCTCGCGTTCTTTCGCAAGCTCTGCCCGCATCGTTTTGTCCTTGGCCCGGTCAAAATAGACATCGCCCTCTATCAATGTTGCTTCCACCACCGAGAACGAGCTAAACGGATGTCCCGACCAGATCACAAGATCGCCGTCTTTACCGACCTCGATCGAGCCGGTTCGATTGTCAATGCCTAGCTGCATTGCCGGATTAATGGTGATCATTTTCAACGCGTCCTGCTCAGGAACACCGCCGTATTTCATTACTTTCGCGGCGTCGAGATTCAACCTGCGCATACGCTCGTTAGAATCGGAATTGATCGATACGTTCACACCGTTCTTCCAAAGGATAAAGGCGTTGTAAGGTATCGCGTCATACGCCTCGAGCTTATAGCTCCAGTTGTCCGTAAAGATCGAAACGCCCGCACCGTGCTTCGCGATCTCAGGCGCGATCTTATAGGCCTCAAGCCCATGCTGCAGAGTACCGATCTTGAAGCCGAACTCCTCCGCGACCCGCATGATATTAAGGTGCTCATCTGACCGATATCCGTGGCAATGCACCTTTCTCTTCCCTTCAAGAATCTCCACGAGAGGTTCCAGTTCTTCGTCCTTTCGAGGCTGCGTTCGGGTCTTCTTTGCTCGATAGTCATCCCAGGCTTGTTTGTACTCGCGGGCCCTGACGAAGGCGTCGCGAATGACCTCCATTGTCCCCATGCGGGTCCGAGGATATCGAAATGTCTGGCCCGGCTGCGGGTTAAAGCTTGAACGTTTTACATTTTCGCCGAGAGCGAACTTGATACCGAGCGGGGCACCTTCGATCGGAAACTCCTCGACGGGCTGGCCGTATTTGAACTTTACCGTCGAGCTTTGGCCACCGATCGGGTTCGCAGAACCGTGCAGCAACAGGGCCGCGGTAACACCGCCGGCGAGTGCACGATAGATCGCTATATTATCCGAGAGCAGCATGTCCCGAACACGGGTCATTGACGTAACCGCGAGCGAGCCCTCATTTATGGCCGATAGCATCGTGTGCGAATGAGCATCGATGATGCCGGGCGTGACGAATTTACCTGTTGCATCGATGGTCCTGACACCAGCGGCTGCGGTCAATCCCTTTCCGATACGAGCGATCTTTCCGCCCTGGACAAGAATGTCTGTTGCGTCAAGCGTCCCCTTTGTGGCCGTCATAACGGTCGCATTCTTGATCAGCAAGTCGCCCTTTGCTTGTCCGAGGACCAAAGCCGGCGAGATCACCAATAGCGAGATGATGTTCAGAAAAACGGTTGTCTTTCTCATTTCTTTATCCTTATTAATTTACTGATATCTTGCGCCAATGTTTATGGGTTCTTCGTACCTGTAAACGACACCGGTCCTTGCGGGGAATCGACAGTTCCGGTTACCTGGTTCCCGCTCACCGTACCTATCACACTAATGTCGATGGACTGCCCCCCAAATTGGACAGTAGTCGTAAAACTGAATCCATTTGATGTCGCCTTGCCATTCGATATTTGCGAGGTTCCCAACTGTGAGACCATTGTTCCGGTCAAGTTTGTTCCCTGTTGGGCAAAGTTGAGTGTCGCACCAAGCGGCGATCCCGGTACGTCGATCGTGATCGTGTAAGTACCGCCTATTGACGGTGCCGCCGGGGCAGCACTTGGCCCGCCAGAGTTCCCTCCTCCGGGGCCGCCCTGTCCGCGGCCGCCGCCCGCAGGACGAACCGGCTCACGCTGTTCGAACAACTTGCCGTCAACAAAAACATGAGAAGCGAATCGATCGCGGCCAAAAAGGTCGCCTTTCACGACCACAAGGTTCGCGATCTTCCCCGCCTCGATCGAGCCGAGGTTCTTATCGACTCCGAGGATCTCAGCAGCACCTAACGTCATTGCCCTAATCGCAGCGTCACGCGAAAGGCCATTCTCAACGGATTTACCAGCGTTGGCAAAAAAGTCACCGATCGGTGATGCTCCGCCCGACTGAAAAGCGAACTTCACTCCTGCGGCAGCAAGTTTCGACGCGCCCTTGGGGACTTCTGCCCGAAACCGAAGCGTTTCCATCGGTTCAGGATCGGCATCCGGCGACGCGGCAGTGGTACGCTTAGGGAAATTCAACGATAGCAGTACTGGCACGTTCGCCGCCTTCAAACGATCGGCTACCTTCCATGCCTCCTGTCCGCCGGCGAGAATGCCGATCAGGTTGTATTCCTTCATGAAGTCCAAAGCCCGTATGATCTCGAAATCGCGGTTGGCGTTGAATATCACCGGCATTTGCCTGTTGATGGCCGGAAAAAGTGCCTCAAGCGATCTGTCGACCTCAGGCCTCTTCATTCCTTTTGGATCGGCCGCATAAGCCCGTTGGTTTTCCTGCAAGCGACGCGCATCGTTGAACATCTGGCGTAATGCAGAAAACGTACCGAGCAGCGAACCCGGGTAACCACCTCCTCCTCCGCCGCCACCGCCGAGCGTTACGAAAGAAATGTGCTTAGCGAATGGCGAATTAATAATGATCGCCGATACCGATTCCCCTGCCAGGTTGATCACCGCGGACTGGCCGTTGAAAATCCCAGTACGCCCGGTCGTCAATGCCGAAGTGAATCCCACGTTACGGCTCGTCTCAAACTGAGCGTCGCCACCACGTAGGACGCCGGCGACCATATCCTCGGGTCTAAGGCCGACAGGATAATTCGAATTTGATGCCGGTTGCGCCGCTGCTGCGGCCGCGGCCGCCGCCTGGCCGCCACCGCCGGGGCCACCGCCCTGTCCGGTTGGTGCAGTCGCGACGCCCAGGCTTGTCAAAGTGTCGATAAATCCCGGATAGATCGTCGCGCCGCCCGCATCAAGGACGGTTGCATCAGGTGGGGTTGTTACATTGGCCCCGACCGCGTCGATCAGACCGTTGCGGATCACGACCGTACCTTTCTCAATGGTCGCGCCCGAAACGGTGACGATCTTCGCGTTGGTTATCGCATAGCTCTGGCCACTCGCGGCTACGCTGAAAAACAGGCATATAGCCGCAAACGAAAGCAATAGAAGCTTTGAT
>CAYSMU010000367.1:0-3908 GCA_964432145.1 uncultured Chloracidobacterium sp. | reverse complement strand
ATAGGGTGCCGCCCACAGCCATGAACCCGGGCGCCGTGGCAATAATGCGGCGTATTATGTCCAATCCGTCGGCGCCGCCCGACAGGGCCGAATAAGGCTCAAAGTCCCGAACTTCCGGTTGAAGGGCCGCGATCTCGGCCTCGGGAATATAAGGCGGATTTGACACGATCAGATCAAATTTCCCGCTCACGCCCTCGAATAGATCGCCTTTATGCAATATCAGCCGGTTCGCGACCCGGTGTTTTTCAGCGTTCCTCCCTGTAGTCTCGAGAGCGATCGGTGAGAGGTCAATCCCTATCGCGGTCGCTGTAGGAACCGCATATAGTATCGAGATCGAAATGCAGCCCGAACCAACGCCGATCTCAAGGAATTTTGGCAGTTCTATACCGGCCAGCCGGTCGATCGCGGCCTCGACCAATATTTCGGTTTCGGGACGCGGGATCAATATTCCCGGTCCTACCTCGAACTCATGTCCGAAAAACTCCTGTCTGCCTGTAATGTATTGAAAAGGCTCACGTTTGGCCCGTCTCTGAACGCACTCGTCAAATCGCACCTGTTCTTCCGTGGTCCACTCGTACTCAGGGTGGGCAAACAGGAAGGAACCTGGCCGTGAAAGAATGAAAGACAGCAGCGACGATGCTTCGCGTCGACTTTCGGCGATCCCCGAGGCCTGAAGGCTTGCCGCTGCCGCGGTCAATGCGTCAGCGAGGTTCATTGTTTTATGACGCGGGCAGGGACGCCCGCCACCGTCGCTCCATCTGGCACGTCGCGTGTAACCACCGCCCCGGCACCGACCATCGCATTTTCGCCGATTGTTACACCTGCAAGGATCGTGGCGTTCGAGCCGATACTCGCACCTTTCCTGATAATAATAGGAATGACGTTCCAGTCGGCCTCGGACTGCGGCGAACCGTCCGGATTCGTCGCTCGCGGATATTTGTCGTTTGTAAACATCACGCCGTGGCCAATGAAAACATTGTCCTCGACGGTCACGCCTTCGCACAGGAACGAATGGGAAGATATTTTGCAGCGGCGCCCGATCTTCACGCCCTTCTGAATCTCGACGAACGCACCTACACGGCTCTCGTCACCGATCTCGCAGCCGTAAGCGTTGACGAACGAGTAGATCTTCACATCGCGGCCAAGCACGACATTATTGAGCCGGATAAAGTTCTGCCGAAGATATTCTTCAGTAAAATTCATAGTTTGAGCAATTGTTAATTGTTAATTGTTAATTGGCAAATTGTTAATTGGTAGGATCAGTGAACGTTTTCCAATTAACAATTGCTCAATTTACAATTGCCAATTCAAGCAAGTTCGACCATCCGTCCTCGGTTCTTGATCGAGATCTCTGACGCCTCGAGAATGCGGACGACGTTCAGTCCGGCACGCCCGTCAGTCAGCGGTTGCTTGTCGTTCAAAATACAGTCAATGAAATGCTGCGTCCCAACCGCAAGTGCCTCGGTCTGTTCAAGTTTCGGTGAGAGCATATCGCCAGTACGATATTGCACAAGCGTGTCATACACGCCTTCCCGCGTAGTTACATCGATGCCTTTGTCGTAGATCTTTACCTTCTCGCTCGCCTCGGTGTCGTCATAAACGATCATCGATTTTGTGCCGCCGATCAGCGTTTTGCGGATCTTCATCGGAGCAAGCCAGTTGACGTGAAAGTGTGCGATCACGTTGTTTTCAAATTCCAGGGTCAGGTATGCAATGTCTTCGAGGCCGTTGCCAACGTGACAGCTCCCGACCGCCGAAACAGCCCTCGGCTGTTTTTCCAAAAGGTAATCGCAGATCGAAAGATCGTGTGGAGCAAGATCCCAGATAACGTTTACGTCGTGCTGGAAAAGGCCCAGATTGATCCTCACCGAGTCAAAATAATAGATATCGCCGATGCGGCCGGAGGTAATGATCTCCTTCATCTTGCGGACCGCACCCGTGTAGATAAAAGTGTGATCGACAAAAAGCTTCAGATTCCCCTGCTCTGCGATATCGATCAAATCCTGCGCTTCTGCGGAGCTGGCGGTCATCGGTTTTTCGATAAAGCAATGCTTTCCGGCGAGCAATGCTGCCTTGGCGATCGCGTGATGCGTCGAGACTGGCGTAGCGATCACGACGATGTCGATATCGTCGCGGGCGATGACCGCATTATGATCCGTCGACGTTTCAATGCCATGAAACATCTTCCGCATCTTGGCGAGACGGCCTTCATCGAGGTCGCATGCAACGACGCCGTCGATCTCGTCAGCGGAGAGGAAATTTCTGATGAGATTTGGGCCCCAATATCCGGCGCCGATGACTGCTACTTTCATTTCTAGTGTCCTCCCTTTGCCAGCAGCATTACGGGCAGCGTCCTGAATATTATCCTCAGATCGAATAGCGGCGACATATTGTCGATGTAAAAAAGGTCAAGAATGACCATATCATTAAAATCAACCGCCGAGCGTCCTGCGACCTGCCACAGACCCGTGCAGCCGGGGATGACCGACAGCCGCCGCCGGTGCCAATCCTGATATTGCTCGAGCTCGTACGGCATGCACGGCCTTGGGCCGACGAGACTCATATCGCCTTTGAGCACGTTAAAAAGCTGCGGCAGTTCGTCGAGGCTTGTCTTGCGCAGAAATCGTCCAATCGGTGTAACTCGCGGGTCGTTCTCGATCTTCTTAACGGGTTTGTCGCCCGTGTCGCCCTGGATAAGTTCACTAACAAATGCGCGGTGCGACGAATCGTCATTGCCGGCGTACATCGTGCGGAACTTATAGAATTCAAATGGTTTACAGTCCTTGCCGATCCGCGTGTGATTGTAAAACACCGGCCCATTCGAAGTTAACTTGATAACTATGGCGATTAGCAGAAACGGAATGAACAAGAACACCAAGCTAATAACCGTGACCACTATATCGAAGACACGTTTATACGCGTTAAAGAGTGCGTTCTCGTAATTTTGCGGCATTTTGACGATCGGAATGCCGAGATATTTTTCGAGCAGCACTTTCTCGGGAATTATGTTGTAAAGTTCCGAGACTAGCCGGACGTCTGCCTTCGTATTTTGGGCTTTATCGATGATGTCGAGCAGCGCGTTGTGAGTGACGTCGCTCTCAGCGATGATGATCTCGTCGATATCATATTCCTCGACGAGCCTGTCCAGATCGGATAGCGTGCCAAGATTTGTAAGGTGTTCAAAGATGCGCTCGCCCGCGTCCGTCTCATCGTTCACGAACCCAACGACCTTAAATCCATGGCTGTCATCTACCTCGATCTGTGCCGCTACCATCTTTGCCGTGCGATCTTTGCCGATAATAACGACACGTCGTACGAGTAATTTCTTTTGCGATGCAAATGCGAAAAGCCGCCGAAAAACTAGCGTCCTGAACGCGACGATAGTGACCAGACTGATTCCCACAAACATCGCGAGCACCAGCCGCGATTCGACAAAATCGAGCCGCTTTACGACGAACGTGATCAGGATCAGTCCGATCAGCCCGTAGACCAACGATTTGAAGATCGAGATCACCTGCTCGCCGAACGCCATAAAATGGTCCAGCTTATACAGATTAAAATGCTGAAATATGACGATCCAGACGAGCGAGTAAACGAGGATCAACGCTCCCTGAGTTCGCACGAGCGGCCGCGAAAGAAGCTCCATCAACGGTACGCCGTAAAAACGAATGTAGATCGCCAATACCCACGCCATGAGCAGCAAAATGTAGTCGCAGAACGCGAGAACAAATTTGTACTTTGGGTATTGTTTGAACATTAGCCGAGATACGCGTCGATCTGTCCTATTACAAAGCTTTCGACCTTGGCGGTCAAGCCGTTCGCGGCATCTGAATGTCGGTCTCGCTGTGTCAGGTCGATCTTTGCGACATCGCCGGGCTCGCGAATGAACGTGATCAGCCCTTCATTTT
>CAYSMU010000366.1:0-3918 GCA_964432145.1 uncultured Chloracidobacterium sp. | reverse complement strand
CGAGCTGTACGACTCGACGCCGGCGGGCTTGTCGCCCTCACCAGCGGGGCAAGGCGGCGCATTTCGTCCAGGATCTGTTCCTTCGAAAGACCAGAGCCTAAGAGGTCGAGTACGTCAGAGACCCGGATCCGCATTCCTCGGATGCAGGGGCGACCGCCGCACTGGTTCGGATTGATCGTAATTCTTTCGCTCGAAATCATAGGCTTATTCTACACCCGATTTGAATCAATTAATTCAAAACGCGTTGCAGTTTTTCCATCGCCCCTTCTAAAACGGCATCCTCGCGGGCGATGCAGATGCGAACATAGGCGTCCCAATCATCGCTGTCGGCAAATGCCGAGCCCGGCGTCATCCCGACGCCGGCGTCACGCATCAGCATTTCGTTGAAAGCGATAGCGTCATTGTATTGCTCGGGGATCCTCGCCCACAAATAGAACGCCGAACCCGAATTGTAGATATCAAAACCGAGGTTTGTCAGTATCTCGGATGCAAATCGCCGTTTCCCGTCGAATTTATCCCGAAGCTGAGGATAATATCCTTCGTGGGTCATCAGCACCTTTGACAAGGCGGCCTGCAGCGGCGTCGCCGGACAGACGTAGATGACATTGGCCGCGGCGTTGACCGGTGCGATGAGTTCGCCTTTGCCGAACGCATAGCCGAGACGCCAGCCCGAGATGTTCCACGACTTCGAGAACGAATTGACGGTGATCGTCCGCTCCCACATATCGGGCAGCGAAGCTATCGGCGTGTGAGGATTCTCGCCGGTTACATAGTGTTCGTAAACCTCGTCGGAAACGACCATCAAGTCGAGTTCCTTTGCGACATCGGCAATGGCCTCAAGCTCGGTCTGTGTCATCACTTTTCCGCTCGGATTCGCCGGCGTACAGACGATGATCGTCGTAAGCGGAAATTCGCTGCGGTCCTTCAGTTCCTTACAGCGGGCAAGCAAAGCATCTTTCTCAAAGGTCAGGCCTTCTGCGCTAAGCTCGAACGTCTCCGTCTTCGCTCCAAAATCGTCCAAGATCCGCCGGTGATATGGATAATACGGCTCGAATACAAGGGCCGCCTTGCCGCGCAGATAGCTCTGGGCGATGCCGATAAGGGCACCGGTTCCGCCATTGGTAACCATTACCTCGAACGGACGTGCGTCAGGATCGATTTCGATATTGTTGTAACGCTTGATCTTCTCAGCGACCGCTTTTCTCAGGTTCGCGTCTCCTTCGCTGCCGCCGTAGTGATTCTGGCTGGCGGCAATTATGGCCGCTGCTTCTGCCGCCAGTTGCGGATCTATCGGCAGCTCGGACTGTCCCTGAACGAGATTTCCGCTCGGCGGCACCAGCCGCGTGATCGCACGGATATCGGGTTTGACTTTCTTCATCATTGGTTCTGACATAAGCTTATAAATTATCAGTTTTTGCGGGAGAGTCTAAATGCCGGATACCGCCAAAAGATCCACGATCGAACTTCCGCCGACTCAGCAACTCGGCTTTCTTGATAGCAGATTCCCAATGCTGCGGCGTGATCGAATTGAGTTTTTGACGGCCCAAGCAGCGCTCGGTGACATCTCTCACTTCAGGATGGGACCGATGACGGTCTATTTCATTAACCATCCGGATCTCGTCCGCGATGTCCTAGTCGTAAACGCTGATAAGTTCATTAAGGGCCGCGCCTTGCAGCGTGCACGGACGCTGCTCGGAAAAGGCCTGTTGACGAGCGAGGGTGATTTTCATCTTCGCCAGCGGCGGATGATGCAGCCCGCCTTCCACCGCACTCGTATCGCTGAATATGCCCGGGCGATGACCTATTACGCCGATTCTCAGACGGCAGGCTGGCAAGACGGCGATGACCTCGACATAGATCAGGAAATGATGCGGCTCACGCTGAGGATCGTTGCAAAGACGCTTTTTGACAGTGATATAACAGACGAAGCTGACAAGGTCGGCAAGGCTTTAACGACAGTTGTGGAGCTTTTTAATCTCCTTCTTCTGCCGTTTTCCGAATTGCTCGAGAAACTGCCGTTCCCGCAATCGATAAGGCTTAACCGAGCGCGAAAAACACTTGACACTATTATTTTTAGGATCATCGACGAACGCCGCCGCTCGGGTGAGGATACCGGTGATCTGCTCTCCATGCTGCTTGCCGCTCGCGACGAAGACGACGGCGGACGAATGACCGACGAGCAGATCCGCGACGAGGCACTGACGCTGTTCCTTGCGGGCCACGAGACGACAGCGGTCGCGATGACGTGGACGTGGTATCTGCTTTCGCAGAATCCCGAAGCAGAGGCAAAATTCCACGACGAACTCGACTCGGTGCTTGACGGACGTTTGCCGGCAGCTGATGACATTCCCGCGCTTAAATACACCGAGGCCGTACTCGCTGAATCAATGCGTCTCTTCCCGCCTGCTTGGGCTGTCGGCCGCCAATGTATCACCGACCACGAACTCGGCGGCTACATTGTTCCGGCGGGCTCGACCGTGCTTATGAGTCAATATGTGATGCACCGGGATGAACGATTTTGGGAAGACGCCGACAAGTTTGTTCCCGAACGCTGGGAAAAGCAGAGCATAAAAGAGACGGGGAATCGCAATATCTACTTCCCTTTCGGCGGCGGCGTTCGGCGTTGTATCGGCGAAAGTTTTGCTTGGGCCGAAGGTATCCTACTTCTCGCAACGATCGGCAGTAAATGGAAACTGCGTCTAGATCCGGACCAGAAGATCGCGGCCAGGCCGTTGATCACACTGCGGCCGAAGTTTGGGATGCGGATGAAAATAAACCAAAGAAAATGAAAGTCGATTACTCGAAAGCATTCATTGAGGGGCGAACGGTGGAGACAGATTACGGTCCCGCGACTTTAAGAACACATAATATAGGCGAGTTGAGCGTTCCGACTGGCCTAATCGTCGCCTGCGATCCGTTTGTTTTCTTTGATTCCATTCCATTTACTACCAAGATTCCGCCGGGAAGCTATCCGGTCCTACTCAGTGTTGAGAGGCGAGGAACCGACGAAAGAGTTGCTTTCGCGCTATTGCAAATAAGCCGTGAGGATGCGGTTCGCTGGGAACTGGCTGTTCGGCCCGACCAAAGTATGGCCGTACTAAAAGATGATGAGTTTTATGGCTATCCTGTCGATTCGGGCACTGGCTGCTTCATGGATTGTGAAGCAGCGAAAGTGTTCCTGAAAAAACTAGAAGATGAGGTTTGGACGGATGATTATAGTTACTCAAACCAAATGATGAGTGACATGAAAAAGAACTATGTTCACACCTGGGACTGGGGAAACTTCGAGTTAGAAGGAGTTGCAGGAAATCTGATCGCATTCACATCCGGGCTGGGCGACGGGCTATACCCTTCTTACTTTGGCTTTGATGCCTACGGAAACGTAACTGGCCTCGTTACCGATTTTGGCTTCGTTGATCTAGAGCGCCTTCCTTTTGTCTCACCTTACTGACAAAGTCGTTCCCCTTCACCCAAAACCGCCAAGGTTTCTCTACATCCTCCCCGGCGTAATCTATACGAATGCGTTTTCCGAACGCAATCTCTTCGTGAGCGAATGTGCGGTGGTCTTCGAGCCAGATCCTGTTGCCGAGAATGTCTTCTCCGTTCAGGCTGCGGTCGATCGCCAATGCGATGCAGAGTTTGCCGGGGCCGGAAGTGAGATTTTTGTAAGCTTTGGACCCAGTCGCTATCGCTCCCGGTTCTGACAGGAAGCCTCGCCGTTCGGTCATGATCTCAATGCCCTCGACCGGTTCGACGGCGCGTATCAGAACGACATGCGGATGTTCAGGCGGGCCGGTGACGATGTTCAGCTGATAGTACATCCCGTAGATGAAGAAAACGTAGGCGTGACCGCCCCGGCCGTATGTGACCTCATTTCTTGCAGTGCGGCGTCCGCCGAAGCTGTGTGCCGCACGGTCG